>DATCDE010000113.1 GCA_036510875.1 Actinomycetes bacterium | reverse complement strand
AGGGGTGTCATGAACAGTCCGTACACCGCGATCAGGGTCGCGATGGCCTGGGTGCCAAGAACGGCGAGCAGGAGGGACCGGGCGGGTCGGATGGACCAGAACGGGCCGCGGGTACGGGTGAGGAAGATCGTGAGGTGGCCGGCGACAGACAGCAGCAGGTACATCAGGGTCTGCAGCTGCGGGTGGCCGAGGCCGAAGACTCGGTCGCCGAGGTAGAACAGGCCGAACGCGGCGATCGGTCCGACGACGCCGAGAACCGTGGAGATGCCGAGCACGAGGCGCATGTTCCACGCTTCGGGCTCGTCTTTGTAATGCACGTTGTCGTAGGCGATGGACAAGATCGCACCGTCATTGAGCAGCGCGAGCATGACGATCATGACGGCGGTCAGCGGGTAGAAGTTGAAGGCCAGGATGGCGACGGTCATGAAGAGCAGCACACGCAGCGTTTCGGCGATGCGGTATATCGCATAGCTGTTCATCCGCTGGAAGATCTTGCGGCTCTCCTTGACCGCGTCGATGATCACCGACAGCCCCGGGTTGAGCAGCACGATCGCGGCGGCGGCACGGGCGGCGTCGGTGGCGCCGGACACGGCGATGCCGCAGTCGGCCTTCTTCAGGGCGGGGGCGTCGTTGACCCCGTCGCCGGTCATCCCGACGATGTGGCCGCGTTGTTGCAGGACGTCGACGATGTGGTACTTGTGTTCGGGGAACACCTGCGCGAACCCGTCGGCGGTTTCGATGGACTTGGCCACGGCCGCGGTCTCGGTCTTCTTCACGTCTCCCAGACCAGCCGCGTCGAGAATGTTCGTGCCGAGACCGACTTTGACGGCGGTCTCCTTGGCGATGGCCAACGCGTCGCCGGTGACCATTTTCACGGTCACGCCCATCGCCCGGGCGGTGGCGATCGTGGTCTTCGCGTCCTTGCGGGGTGGGTCGAACAGCGGAAGCACACCCAGGAAGGTCCACTGGCCGTGGCCGTCGGCGCGGGCCACCCCCAGGGACCGGTAGCCGCGGGCGGCGAAGTCGTTTACCGCGGTGTCGACGGCGGGCTTGATCTTTGCGGTGTCGTGGGCGAGGGCCAGGATGACCTGCGGGGCGCCCTTGCTGACCTGGAAGGTGGTTCCGTCGGTGTCGGTGACGGTGGCTTCGGTGCGCTTGTCGACGGGGTTGAACGGTTCGAAGTGCGTCACCGTGTAGCCGTGCAGATCCTTCGGGTCACTCAGTCCGCCCAGGACGGCGAGGTCGATGGGGTCGTCGTCCTCCGCGCGGGAGGCCAGCGCACCGGCCAGGACCATGTCAGCGGCCGGGATGTCACCGAGGCTGAACGGGTCGCCCAGGGTCAACGCGTTCTGGGTCAGGGTGCCGGTCTTGTCCGCGCACAGGATGTCCACACCGGCGAGTTCCTCGATGGCGACCAGCTTGCTGACGATGGCCTTCTTCTTGGCCAGCAGCCGGGCTCCGACCGCCATCGTCACCGACAGAACCGTTGGCATCGCGACGGGGATCGCCGCGACCGTCAGCACGAGGGCGAACTGCAGCGTCGTCAGGGTCGGGTCACCGCGCAGGATGGAGACGGCCACGATGACGGCGACCAGGGCGACCGCGAGGATGATGAGGTAGTTGCCGATCTTGAGGACGGCTTGTTGGAAGTGGCTGACGGTGTGCGCGTCCTGGACGAGTTCGGCGGTCTTGCCGAAGTAGGTGTGGGTGCCGGTGGCGTAGACCAGGGCGCCGATCTCGCCGCGGCGGATGATCGATCCTGAGAACACCGCATCCCCCGGCTGCATGGTGGCCGGCAGCGACTCCCCGGTGAGCGCGGACTGGTCGACCTCGATCTCGTCGCCGTCCAGCAGCCGGGCGTCGGCCGGGACGATGTCACCCAGCCGCAGCCGGATCACGTCCCCGGGCACCAGCTCGCGCGACGCTGGAGTGACCCATTGACCGTCGCGCTTGACGCGGGCCTTGATGGCGAGCTTGTCTTTCAGCGCGTCGATGGCGTTGCCGGCTTGGCGTTCTTCGGTGTAGCCGACGACCGCGTTGGCGACCAGCAGCAGCAAGATGATGAAGAAGTCCGGCCAGTGCCCGACCGCGCCGGAAAGGATCACCGCGACCTCGATCATCCACGGGATCGGGCCCCAGAAGTAGGTTAGGAACTTCAGCAGCGGGTTGGTCTTGTGCTCGGCGATCTCATTCGGGCCGTACTGCGCCAGCCGCTTGGCCGCCTCGGCCTGGCTCAGCCCATCCGGTGAGCTCCCGAGTTGCTTCTGGACCTCGGCCATCGGCAGCGACTTCAGGTCGTGTTTCGGGTCCGGCGTCGGCGTCGCTGAGTCGGCGGGGGCGGTCTTGGGCGTGTCTTTGCTCATGATGGGCATCCGCTTGATCGGAATGTGTGGCGGCACGGCACCGGCAGCCGTGGCTCGGTGAAGATCATGCGCGGGCCGCCGATACCGATGGGACGTACTCCCCGCGGCGCGCGTCCTGATTGGATGTCGATCGCTGCAGCAGAGCGTGTTGGGCGCGGGCCGCATTGGCATCTCGGCCCTCCCAGATCGTCAGGGCGGGCTGCTGGATCGCCCGGCCGAAGGAGAACGCCACCGGCCACGGCAGCAGGCCCCGGTCGGTGTTGATGGCATTCAAGCGGGAGGAGGCGAGGTCTGCGGACTGTCCGCCGGGCAGGAACGCAATGCCCGCGACCGCGGCGGGAACGGCCCGCCGTAGGCAGGTGATTGTCGCCTCGGCTACGGTCTGGACCGATTCCTGGTTCGGGCAGGTCGACCCGGCGAGGATCATGTTGGGTTTGAGGAGCATGCCTTCGAACACGACCCCCTGGGTGTGCAGCTGGGCGAAGACCTCACGCAGCACCGTCTCGGTGACCTGGCCGCAGCGAGACAGGGTGTGCTCGCCGGTCATCAGTACTTGCGGTTCGACGATGGGCACTAGGCCGGCCTCCTGACACAGCGCCGCGTAGCGTGCCAACGCGTGCGCGTTCGCTTCGATGCAGGCCTCACTGGGCGTTACGGCGCCGATGGTGAAGACCGCCCGCCATTTCGCGATCCGGGCACCCAACGCGGCATACTCGCCGAGGCGTTCTCGCAGACCGTCCAGCCCCTCGGTCACCCGCTCCCCCGGACACCCGGCCATCGGCTTCGCGCCCAGATCGACCTTGATACCGGCGATGATCCCGGCGTCGGCGAGAACGGTAAGGAACGGAACACCGTCGGTCGTGTGTTGCCGGGTCGTCTCGTCGAAGAGGATCACCCCGCTGATGCACTCCCCGAGACCGGGCGTCGTCACGATCAGTTCCCGATAGGCGCGGCGAGTCTGTTCGTCCTGGGTGATCCCAAGCCGAGCGAATCGCTTGTTGCAGGTCGGGATCGATTCATCGATCGCCAGAAGGCCCTTGTCGCCGGCGACCAGCGCCCGCGCGATGTCCGCCAGCGCGTTCAGGTGCGCGGGCGCGAGAATGATCGGCGCGGTCATTGCGGCGGGTTCCAGGTCCAATTGAGGATCTCGGGCAGGTCTTGGCCGTGTTTGTTGATGTAGAGATTGTGAGCGACGAGCTTGTCGGCCATCGTCTGTTTCAGGTAGTCCCCGGTCGCGCCGAGCTGCGGGAGCCGTTCGATGACGTCTTGGACGAGGTGGAACCGGTCGAGGCGGTTCTGCACGCGGATGTCGAACGGGGTGGTGAAGGTGCCCTCTTCGTTGTAGCCGCGCACGTGCAGGTTGCGGTTGGTCCGTCGGTAGGTGAGGCGGTGAATCAACGTCGGGTAGCCGTGGAAGGCGAAGATGATGTGCTTGTCGCGGGTGAACAGTGCGTCGAAGTCGCCGTCGGACAACCCGTGCGGGTGCTCGCTGGCTGACTGCAGCTTCATCAGGTCCACGACGTTGACCACCCGGACCTTCAACTCGGGCAGGTTCTCCCGCAGGATCGACACTGCGGCCAGCACCTCCAAGGTGGGGGTGTCACCGCAGCAGGCCAGCACGACGTCGGGTTCGCCGCCGCGATCGTTGCCAGCCCACTCCCAGATCCCGATGCCCTCCGTGCAGTGCACCTGCGCCCGTTCCATGCTCAGCCACTGCGGCATGACGTGCTTGCCCGCGACGATCACGTTGACGTAGTGCTGCCTGCGCAGGCAGTGATCGGCGACCGAGACCAGGCAGTTGGCGTCCGGTGGCAGGTACACGCGGACGATGTCGGCCTTCTTGTTCACGACATGGTCGAGGAATCCGGGGTCCTGGTGGGTGAACCCGTTGTGGTCCTGCTGCCACACGTGGGAGGCGAGCAGGTAGTTCAGCGACGAGATGTCCCGCCGCCACGGCAACTCCTTCGTGACCTTGAGCCACTTGGCGTGCTGGTTGAACATCGAGTCGACGATGTGGACAAACGCCTCGTAGCAGTTGAACAGCCCGTGCCGCCCGGTGAGCAGATACCCCTCCAGCCAGCCCTCGCACTGGTGCTCGGACAGCATCGAATCCAGCACCCACCCGGTCGGGGCCAGGAACTCCTGCCAAGAACCGGGCGAAGTGAGAGGTGACGAGAGCATGGTGATCCCGATGTGGAGACGATCACCGGAATGGGGGCTCGGAGCAAGTGCCCCTGGAGTTCCGCAGCGGACAGCTGAACTCTTCCCCGGACAGCTGAGGTACTCAACAGTTGTGAGAATACACCCGATGTACTGTTCGCAGCGGGGAACTAACCCGTCCGCGGCGCACGTCAGGCTGAGCGACATACCCCGTGACAGCGACGCGCCTGTTGCGTGCGCCGTATCTCAGTTCGCGGGTGCCGTGGCGAGCTCGGAGACGACATGTACACCGCCGGTATCGCAGGGGTCGGTGCCCGCGTCAGCGCCACCGATGCGCTCATCCGGGCATTCGCGGCGGAGCGGTGAGCAAGCGCAGAATGGGTGTGGCTGCTGCGGGTATTGGTGGTCAACGCTGGGTCTTCGAGCCTCAAACTGCGATTGCACGATGACGACGATGTCCTCCAGCAGAGCGAGGACCTGCCGACCGGGCCGGGGGGATCCTCCTGAGCCGTCCTTGGTGGCACCACGTACAGTCGTGAGCAGCAGCGGGCCCTGCACGACCTCGAGGTTGGACGCGCGATGAGCGGCACGGATTCCTCGGCATCGATCTCTCAGCCGAGGCCGCCGGTCAGCCAGGTCCAGGCCGACTCGGATGCGGCGGATCTGCAGGAGAGCCTGCGGGAGCTTGCCGCCCTCGTCACGGGAAGCCTCGGGCTGCAGGACGTGCTCGCGCAGGTGGCTACCTTCGCCGTTCATGCGATCCCTGGCGCGGACGGTGCCGGGGTCACGCTGTTGAGTGCGGACCGGGGCGACGCCCGGGTCCAGGTCCTCGCGGCGAGCCACCCGTTCGTCGCGCAGATCGACGAGATCCAGTACTCCACGCTGAAGGAGGGACCGTGCATTACCGCGGCCCTCGAACGTCGCACAGTGCGCTCAGGGTCCCTCGGCGGGGAGAAGATGTGGCCGCGGTTCGGCCCGCGCGTCGGTCGCCTCGGCATCCACAGCGCCCTGTCCTTGCCGCTGCTGCTCTCCGAGCGGGCGGTGGGTGCGATCAACGTGTACTCCCGTGGGAAGGACGCGTTCGACGACCGCGCCGCCGAGCTCGGCGAGCTGTTCGCGACGCCGGCCGCGGTCGCGGTCCACAACGCGCAGATCCTGGCGCAGGCCCAGGAGCTCACCGCGCAGCTGCAGACCGCGCTGTCGAGTCGACCGATCATCGACCAGGCGATCGGCATTCTCCGTGGCCGCAACGGCGGGTCCGCCGAGGAGGCTTTCGGCAAGCTGCGGGCGATCAGCCAGGCCGACCACGTGAAGCTCGTCGACGTCGCGCAGCACATCGTCGACGAGGCCGTGCGGCGGGCACGGGCCCGTCACGCGCAGTCCTGATCACCTGGGCACGGGTCGCACGGCGTCGAGCCTGCGCGGACATGGCCAATGCACCCGACCGGGCGTAGTGTCAACCCTCAGGAAGTCGACGGACAGCAGGCCCTGACCTGTCGTCACGGCTTCCTACCCCGCGCCGTGATCCGCGGCGCTCGGCACCGGTGCAGACGACGCGGCGCACGGGAGCGCCCAACGGAGCACACGCCTCGTGAGGATCCCCTCCGACCTAGCCGCAGACCTAGACCTGCTGACCGACGCCCTCGACGTCCCTGCCACCAACATCGCCGCCACGCTCGCCGCGCTGACGTCCGACGCGGCGGCAGCCGTGTCCTCCTACCTCGGATTGTCCGTCCGGGTGTGCTCACTCCACTCCCACGTGGAGTTCACCACCCTCGAGAGCAGCCAGATCCCCAGCATCACGACATCACTACGCGTCCCCCTGCACCCCGAGCCGCCCCCGCCAGCCACCGACAGCGCCCGCATCGTGCTCATCCTCTACGCAGCCAAGGCGGGAGCACTCGTCGACCTGGCAGCCGACCTGGCATGGCTCACCGGCCGCACCATGGACGAGCTGCGTCTCGACGAAGACATCGTGGAAGGGACCCACCTCCACCCGGCTGAGTCGCTGCGCTCGCCGTCCACGATCAACCAAGCGATCGGCGTGCTGATCGGCCAAGGACGAACATCTGACCAGGCGCGCGCCGAACTTGACGTTCGGGCCACCCAGGCAGGCATCCAACGGCACCCAGCCGCGGTGGCACTGTTGGCCTCACTACCCGCAACCGTGCTCCCCGATGGCAATTAGCACCTGCCAAGTTCCTGGCAACGGGCGCCCGCGTGGCCGGGCCGGTGTAGGGTCACGATTGTTGAGCCCATCAACCAGTTCGGAACGAGTTCGGCCGCCCGCCGCCGAACTCTATGAGCACCAGCTCACGCGAACCCCCGGTGACCACTTCCTTGGGGTTCACCATGACATCATCACCGCCGGCAGGCGCAGGTCTTTGCCTAGCTCGCCCCGCGCCCACGCTCACCGCAGCTCAGGCCGATCTCGGACACCACTGCACGGGGACGTGCGCCGACGCAGTCGACGCGCTCGGCGCACAGCTGTGGTTCGTACGTCGACGTTCCAATCGCCTCGGTCGCGGCCCGGCGTCGCTGGTCGTCGTCGACGCGAGCGAGTACGAAGGCTCGCGCGAGCGCTCACGTCAGCTCATGCGCGCCATCAACGACTGCCTGCGACCCGACGGCATCCGTATGAGCGAACGTCGCATCGATGACTGCGGCGTCGCGCTCGCACTTGTCCGGCCACTCCCGCATGATGCGCCCGATCATCGTCCGCCGACCACGCCCCTGAGCCTCGTCCGGATGCCGTCATGAGCGCGCCAGTCCTCCCCCATGCAGCCGAGCGACCTCTGCCCGCACCTCCAGAGCCGCCTTCCCAACGCACGAAAGCACAAGAGAGCGGCCGTCGACGGCAGCGCGGGCCAGGCCCTGCGAAGTCCCGCTCGACCGGTGCGGTGGTCGACCCTTCCCGTGGCGTGCGTGTTCTGCCGCGCACCGATCGAGATGTCGTCCGTCAGGATCGGCGAACGGCACAACCGCACCGCGTCATGCTCGAACTGCGGTCTCCTGGTCTCGGTGGCCGCGCCGCTGTGGGCACTCTGGAGCCGCACCTATGCAACCCCGGAGGTCCACCGTGGCCCTGCCGAGCGTCTTGAGGCCTGGACCGTCCTCACTCCACGGACCGACCCCCGGAAAGGGGACCCGACATCATGACCGTCCAGCAGCCGACACCCCCAACAGCCCATACCGAGATCGCCAACGTTCCCGGTCACGTGATCACCTCGACCGCCGCGAAGGCGTTGGCAGCGCTGCGCATCGCCACCGGCTTCATCTTCTTATGGGCATTCCTCGACAAGACCTTCGGCCTGCACTACGCGACGCCGTCGGCCAAGGCATGGATCCACGGCGGCTCTCCGACCAAAGGATTCCTCGCGTCGGTGGCCGTCGGTCCGTTCCAGTCGCTGTTCCACTCGATGGCTGGTACCTGGTGGGCGGACTCGCTGTTCATGCTCGGCCTGCTTGGCATCGGCGTCGCGCTCACCGCAGGCGTCTTCATGCGGATCGCCGCGAGTTCCGGCGTGGTCCTCGTGGCCTTCATGTGGTTGGCCACGTTCCCGATCGCGCAGTTCACCTCCGCTGGCGATCCGACTGGCTCGAACAACCCGATCGTCGACGACCACATGCTTGAGGCTCTCGTCCTGATCGTGCTGGCCCTCACCTACGCAGGAACCACCTGGGGACTCGGCCGGCGCTGGGCCCGCATCCCCTTTGTCGCCAAGCATCGCTGGGCCCTGTGAGCCACACGGGCACCCGGACCCCCACCGCAGGTGCCAAGCCTCTGAGAGGTACCTCCACGAACCAGGACGTCGCGCAGTCAGGCCCCTGCCGCGGGCATCGTGATGACTGAGTGCTGGAGGTGGTCGAGGTGAGCACGATCGAGCCTGGCACGCGAAGCCCAGCTGCTCGCGCCACGAACCCGGATGACCGGGTGCGGGCAGTCGGGGTGGCGCAGGAAGTCGCCGGGATCCTCAAGTCCGCGATCGGCGGGCCGTTGCCGCTGCGCCTGCGGGGCTGGGACGGGTCTGACGCCGGCGACCCGAGCAGCCCGGCGACGCTGGTGCTCCGCAACCCGACCGGGCCGCGGCGCCTGATCTGGGCTCCCAACGAGCTGGGGCCTCCCCCTCGACAAGTCGAGGAGCTGTCCGTCAGCGTGCACATCACCTGTGACGGCTCGGTTGGTCAGATCCTTGGGCCGCAATCGACTTCTTACACACAGAACCAGCTCGTTCCAGCGTGACAACTTCGACGGGCCGCACGGTTGCTGTCTACGGTGCTGGCATCGCTGGACTGACGGCTGCTCACGAGTTCAGCCGTCGCGGTTGGGCGGTTTCGGTGTACGAAGCCAACAGCGAGGCCGGGGGCTTCTTTCGGTCCACGCGAGGTCCGGGTGATCAAGCGATGCCATCGGAGTACTCGTGGCATGGGATGGGACCCTGG
>DATCDE010000112.1 GCA_036510875.1 Actinomycetes bacterium | reverse complement strand
GAGGCGAACCCGCGGTCGGTCACCCACACCACCCGGGACAGCTGCCAGTCGATCAGGTCGGCCCGGACCTGGGCGAGCATCGTGACGTCGGCGGTGTTGCCCGGCCAGCACCAGGTCCGGATCGGGATCCCGCCGCGGGTGACCGCCATCCCGATCACCACCTGCGGCCGGTCCTCGCGGTGGTCCTTGGAGTGCCCGTAGGCGCGGAACGACCCCCACCGCACCCCCTGGTCGGCGGCCTCGTCGGCCCCGTCGGTCTCGGCATCCGTGACCGGCTTGCCGCGGGTGTCCCGCGGCACCGGCACATCGGCGGTGTCGCGTTCGAAGCAGGTCGAGGTGGAATCGAAGAACAGCAGGTCGACCTCCAAGTCGAGCAGCGTGGCGGACACCCAGAACACCGCCCGGCCCAGCTCGTCTTCCATCTCCAGCAGCAGGTCCATCGCCCGGTAGGCGGCGTCCTCGGCCAGCACCTCCAGCCCCGGCACCGCCGCGACCTCGCTCACCCAGCGGGTCGCGGCCAGCTTCGACCCGGGATCGAGTGCCCGGTGCGCGACCAGCGCGAACAGCACCCGCTCCACCGCCGCCGGGTCGCAGCGCCGGCCGTGCAGCAACGCGCGGACCTTCTCGTCGATGCCGAGCTCGCGCCACAACGCGTCCAGCACGTAGGTCCCACCGAACCGGCGTGCCGCCACGAAGCTCAGCTCGCCGTCCCCGGCACCGTGGCTGGCCAGCTCGAGCTCGAGCTGTGCCGCCGGCCCCAGATAGCGGGTGATCGAGGTGACCAGCCGGGCCAGCGCCTGGCGGTCCAGCCGGTCCTCCCGACCGAAGCTGTGGATCACCTTCGCCACCGCGTGCCCGGAACTCGGGTGCCGCTCGTTGTGCGCCAGCTGCACGTACCGAACCTCGGACCCGTCCTTGTTCCGACGCGCGATCGTCCGCAGGTACATGCCTGCCATCATGCCCCGAACCCCACCCGATCAAGCGCGACACGCCCCAAGACGTGTGCCTACACGAACCGGCGTTTGCCTGCCCATCGGGCGACCCATCGAGCCCGTGACCTGCGCAAACGTGCCGTCACATGCCCATCAAGATCGCTTATCTGCGGAACTCAGGTCTACCTGATTGTCGGATTCATCGCACTGGCAGTTGCCGTATTCGCTGCCACCAAGCTCGGCCGGGAACTGATCGGCCGTGAGGTGGAGCGACAGCAAGGCGGCGGCCAGCCCGATCCCCAGGGTTCGTTTGGCGGCCGAGCTCGTGCCAAGGCGGAGGATGTCAAGTCCAAGGCTGAAGAAGCCCTGAAGCGAGGCTCGGTCTGGGTGGCTATCGTGGTGGGCTTCGTGTTGGGTGCGCAAACACCGTTCTCCCTGGCGGCCATCGGGGTCATGGTCAGAGACGGCTACCGGCTCCCCACGCAGCTGCTTCTCATCCTGGGTTTCAGCCTCGTTACCTACGTCGTGGTCGAGGTGCCGATCATCAGCTACACGGCCCGGCCGGAAGGCACTGCCACTCGAGTCGAAGCCTTCTCCGCCTGGTTGCAGACGAACAAGATCCAGGCTGCCGCCGCCGTCGCTGCGGTTGTCGGTCTCGGGCTCATCGTCAAAGGTCTAACAGCGCTCTGACCAGCGCCCGGGTCCGGTGACTCGCATGCGGGCCGACGCTGAAGGGTCGCTGACGGTTGCATTCCCGAGCGTCTCGGGCATTACGCGCACCCACGTGCCGAGGGCGGTTCGCGGTTGCGGACCTGCGGTCTGGCTGGCATCCACTGTCAGCGGATGTTGAACTGCTCCCAGCGAATCCGGCCACGAGGGATGCCCACATTCTCGAAACCGCTCGCCATGGCCTTCATCATCGCTGGCGGGCCGCACATGTAGACCCATCTCTCGTCGGGGTTCACCATCTCACTCGTGACCGTGTCGGCGGTGAGGAAGCCAACTTGACTCGAATCGATCAGCCTGGCGCGCAGCGTGGGGTGCGCGGCGGCGGCCGTGTTGATCTCGTCGACGTAGAGGGCCTCTGATGCGTGGTTGACGGAGTAGTAGAAGACAACGTGACGGTCGAAAGTCTCGTCCAGGGACCGAATCCAACTGATGAAGGGAGTGATTCCGACGCCGCCAGCGATCCAGATCTGCTTGTCGCCACCTTGACGGTAGTCAAAGCCACCGAACGGACCGGCCACCTTTGCCGGGGTTCCGGGTTGCAGCTTGTCCTGAAGCTCCTGGGTGTAGTCGCCGAGGGCTCGAATCGAGACCTCGAGGCGGTGTTCTGATGGCGCACTGGCGACCGAGAAGGGGTGGCGCTGCCAGCCATCGACGCCTCCGAAGGCGAGGAAGATGAACTGGCCGGGTTCGAAGCTCAACGAACGGTCGACGGGCTCGAGATACACGTCAACGGTCGACTCGTTCGGTCTGCGCACCTCCGCGACGGTGTAGTCGTAGATCGGCACGACGTAACGGGCGAACAGTTCCCGGTAGACGTACGCCACGATGCCGATACCTCCGACCACCAGATACATGGTCTTGAGCGTGGTGGAGACCTTCAGCACCGGGTCGACCATTGCGCCATGAACCACAGCGGCTGTGACGAACAGCCCGGTCAGACGGTGGCCGGTGAGCCAGCGCTCATGGCTGATCCGGCCCAACCAGCGGATCAGCCGGGACCACCGCGCCGCGCGAAGGCTCGGCGCCAACGACCAGACAGCCAAGATCACGAGCCCGAGCATGGCCAGGCTTCCGAACATCCGACCGACCTGCGATGCATCAGGTACCGGTGTCGAGCCGGCGAACACCGGGTGGAGCACCATGAGCAGCACCGCGGCCACGGCAGTTCGACGGTGCCACAGGGCTACTCGGTCGAGGCCGCCGAATGCGCGCTCGATGAAGGGAAGCAATGTTGCGAGCACCAGCGTGCACGAGAAGAGCAGCACGGCTTCGACGCCCAGGAACTCGCCGGTGTACCGGGCGCTTGGCTGGCCGGCCGGACGCGCAAGGACCCACAGGACCAGACTTCCGAGAACCACGACCGCCAACACCACGACACCGGCACTTGGCATCACGAGACGTCGCGAAGGCTTCACCGGGGACTCCTTGGTTTCGGTCCGCTGAGGCTGTGCCCGGCTGCCCGGGCGTCCCGACTGGCGGACCTACGCACGGCGTGAACCGTGGCGACCCACAGCAACGGATGAGTGCGCTCGCCTGACCCTTCCCGGGGGAAGGACCTGCGCCCTGATCTGATCCATGACCATCCGCTGAACCTCCATCTCAGCTCCGAAAAGCCGTGGGCGACCGATCGTCGGTGGTGCGTGGTTCGTCGGGAACGTGGTCCGAATCAGGTCCTTCTGGCCTCAGCGTCCTCGGACGCATGCGCGGACAACTTCTCCACGACGGCCGCTCGGGTGACCGGGTCCAGCGCGTCGAGTTGCGTTTCGATGTTGTCGGCGGTCTCGGTGGCGACTTCGTCCATCTTGCGGAACCTGATCACGACGACCGCGACTGCGGCGGCGGTGGCGGCGATCAGCGCCACAGTCAGGATCTGTCTGGATCGGCTCATCGGTAGCTCCTCAAATCGGGGTCTGGTGCGAGGTCTGTCCGGAGTCGTTGGGGCTCCGGCTGACGTCGTCGTGGGTGGCTGGGTCGTCACTGGCAGGTACGTCGTCGTAGGCCGAGTGATAGACCACGGGATACTGGTGAGCGTAGTGCTTGACGAACGAGGTGATCATCGCGGCGACCGGTAGGGCCATGAACGCACCCATCGGCCCGCCGATCGCGCCGCCGGCCAGCGCGGCGCCGAAGGCCACACCACCGTTGAGTTCCATGGTCTTGGCGCTGATCTTCGGGCTGAGGAAGTAGTTCTCGATCTGTTGGTAGATCACCACCCAGACGATCAGGATCACGGCTGGGACGAAGCCGCGCAGTCCGAGGGTGATGATGGCCGGGATCGCGGCTCCGAGGTAGGTCCCGATGACGGGGATGAACTCGGCAGCGAACGCCTGAAAGATCGACAGCGGCAAGGAGACCGCCCAGGGGACACCGACCGCCACCATGACGAAGAAGTACAAAATGGCGTTTGCCACCATCAACAGGTTGCGGGAGTAGAAGTAGCCGCCGGTTTGGATCACCGCGTTGTCCCAGGCCCAGCCGGCCCGCTGCTGCTTCTCGGGAGGGAGCCGGCCGAGGAAGGCATGCAGCAGGTTCTGGCCCCCAGCGGCGAAGTAGCAGGTGAAGGTGATGACGGTGAAGAACTGGAACACCAGCCCCACCGTGTTGGAGGCGAGCCCGAGCAGCTGTTGGGCGTTGGTCTGCACCCACTTGTGGATCCAGGTCTGGAGGTCGGTGTTGATCTGCGCCGGTGGCCGGCCGTTGTCGATGCTCACGCCGAGCGTCTTGTTGATTTGGTCGATCCAGCCAGGAACCTGGGCTCCGACCCGGTTGGCTGCGTCGACCAGGCCCGGGATCAGGACGAACACCATCACGGCCAAGAACACGAACAAGCCGATGAGGACCGCGCCGGTGGCCTTGCCCCGGGACCAGCCGCGGCGCTGGTGGAGGTGGTTGACCGCCGGAAGCATGGCGATGCCGAAGAACAGTGAGATCACCAATATGCTGACCAGCGACCGCGCCCTCAGTACGGCGATGATCAGCACACTGACCGCGATCACCACCCACACGAACCGCCAGATCGCGGCACGGATCACCGGAGCGACCCAGTCCGGTGCGTTGGCCAGCGCATCTTCGCGCCGCAGCTGGCCAACGCGTGGACTCGGGTTCGGGACCGTCTCGCCGCCGTCACCCAACGGCGGGTCCGCGGATGCCATAGGGCACCTCTTGTCTGTGGTCGGCGCCCGTGGGCGAGGTTCCAGCCCGGGCTGCTGTGCACCGTGGGAGTCCGGGTACCGGCCCCAGGCACAGGTGTGGGGTCGGCGACGGCCGCGACGATCTCACGGTTGGGCGGATCCTACGGGGAGGGTCACTCCTCGGCACCCTCAACCTCAAACGGCGCGGACAGCCGGAGGTCTGCCTTCCCTTTGGGAGCGGCGAACCGTGCCGTCACCTCGGCGTCACCGACCAGGGTCAGCCGGTGACCGGCCGGCGAGGCCTCGGTCGACACTGGCTGCCGGCTCCCGGCGCCCATGGCCGTGATCTCGGTGGTGCCCGGGGGACCCCGAGAGGTCGAGCCGTGTCGGGGTGGCCGAGCAGGGGGAGCCTGCCATGACCCGCAGGTGCGCGACGTTGTCCAGCGGGTCGGTAACCTCCCACAGGGTGAGTCTCAGTCCTGTCGAACGATCGGTCCGCGATGGAGGAGCCATGGCAGCTGAGGGGACCGAGCGGGCCGACATCGACGACGTCACCAACCTGGGCAAGATCGAGCACATCGTTGTGGTGATGCTGGAGAACCGCTCGTTCGACCACATGCTCGGTTACCTGTCCCTGGTCGGTGGACGCACCGACATCGACGGCCTTCGTCCGGGGCTCGTGAACGAGCACGACGGGCGGACCTATCCGATCCACCATCTCGACACCACCGCCCTGGACGTCGACCCGGACCACTCCGCCGCGGCGATCGACCGGCAGATCGCCGGAGGGCAGATGAGCGGGTTCGTCACGAGTCTGGCGCAGACCTTGGCCGATCGCGGGGTCCCAGGCGTCGACCCCGGGGTCGTCATGGGGTACTACGACAGCTGCGGCGTCCCCGTCTACGACCACCTCGCGCGGGAGTTCGCCGAGTGCACCCGATGGTTCAGCTCGGTGCCCGGCGCCACCCTGCCTAACCGTCTGTACGCCTTGGCCGGCGGCGCCGCCGGCAGCCGGACGACGTGGCACGGCCCCGGCCGCCGCTGTACAACAAGGCGTCGTTCGTCCGGCACCTGGACGCCAACCGGGTCTCGTGGCGGTGGTACTGCTTCGACCCCGGGACGCTGCGCCTGGCCGACGCCCACTACCTGCTGGGGCACCTTCGGCGGTTCGCGTACTTCAGCAAGTCGGGGCTGCCCTGGGCGAGCAGGCTTGACCTCAGCGTCAACGCCAGGGTCGGGAGCTTCGTCGAGGACGCCGCGAACGGTGCGCTGCCCTCGGTCTCCTGGATCGACCCGGCCTTCACCAACTTCAGCCCCTTGGGCTTCCCAGTCAACGACGACCACCCGCCGGCCGACGTTAGGGACGGACAGGACCTCGTGTTGGCCGTCTACGACGCGCTCGCCTCCGGACCGAACTGGGACAGCTCGCTCCTGATCGTCGTCTACGACGAGCACGGCGGTTTCTACGACCACGTCCCGCCGCCGAGCGCCGTCGACGACGACCCCGCGATGTTCGGCAGCTACGGCGTCCGGGTACCGGCGATGGTCGTCTCGCCGTGGGTCGAGCCGGCCTCGGTGACCGGCACCCTCCTGGACCACACCTCGATCATCAAGACGATCCTGCTGCGCTTCTGCCCGCGGGCACTCGACCCACAACCCGAGCCCGCCGGCAAGCCCCGGCGGTCCAGGATGGGTCCCCCCAGCGCCTGGGTACGCGCGTGGCGCGGGCCAACCACCTCGGCGAGCTCCTCACCCGGACCACTCCGCGGCTGCCCCCGTCGCGCGACGCCCTGCTCCGCGACGCGGCAGCACGGGACCGGCAAGCGTCCCCACCGGACAGCTCGCGAGACCGTCCGCTCACCGAGCTGCAGGAGTCCATCCTGGCTGCAGCGCGCGAGCTGACCCGGCGAGGGCACCCCACCGGCCGGCCCTGACAATCGTGACGCTGCGCGCGCCACACCCGCGACCGACGATCAGGGCAGCAGATTGATGGCTCTGGTGATGATCAGCACAGCAAGGAGCAGTGACACGGCTGACTCAGATGTCATCATCGTCTTCGACCAGAGCTTGATGGCCGACACGTCGCTGGGGCCGAAGGACGTCGAGGTACCGGATGACATGTGCAGGTAGTCGATGAGCGTGGGGTCCCAGCCGGCTCGAACCAGCTCCGGGTTGGTCGCCTCAGGGAACAGGAAGGCAGGCAGCCTGATCGTGCCCGTTGCCCGTTCTGCGGCGCCCCCCTGATCCAGGTCCCAGTACCACAGGCCGAACGCGATGACGTTGATCAGCCAGACGGCGGCTCCGGCGCTGAGCAGGCGGTCCGGCGTACCCAGCGGGGCGTTGGTGAGGATCAGGTCGACCAGATGGACGGTGCTGACCGCGTTCACCACGGTGATGAACGAGATGAGCAGGCCGGTGACGACCCGCAGCCATGTGTTCGGCTTGTCGATACGCCCCGGGTCTCCGATCACCAGCACCACGAGCAACCCCACCACCACGGTGGGGTAGACCCACACCTGGCCGACCGCTCGGATCTGGGTCGGCAGCGTCGAGTGCAGGAGCTCGGTGGCGAGCACTGCCACCGCCATGGCCCATCGTGGCTCGCCGACGTGGCGGGGTGTCGGTTCGCCCGGTCGAGGTGCGCCGGAGCCGACCTCTGCATCAGCCATGCGGGCAGTTTGTCGCAGCAACGAAGCCAGGGGTGGCACCCCCGGTTGTTTGCCACGGGGAGTCTTGTTTCCTGGCCCGTAACAACTTACGGTGCGAAATGCCGGGACCCGTATCTGGAGGGGAGCCGGAGCGGACAGCGAGCGCAAGTCGACGTGTCGCGTCCGTGTCGTCCAAGGGAGCACGGTATGGACTTTCCCGCCCAGCTGGACAACCTGCAGAAGCGCGCATCCGAAACCGCCACCACGGCGCGCGCGGCCACCGAGGAAGACCGTGCGCAGCTCAAGCAGCGCATCGACAAGGCCCAGGTCGACATGAACTTGGCGATGAAGGACACCCAGCAGCAGTCCGCCGCGGCAGCCGACCGTGCCCAGGGGAAGTGGGCGCAGATGAAGGCCGACGCCGCGTCCAAGGTCGACGACTTCAACGCCAAGGCTGCGAAGCGGGCCGACCAGATGGACGCGAAGATCGCCGAGGCCGACGCGAAGTGGGCGGAGGCAGACGCCGAGGACGCCATCGACTACGCCGCATGGGCGATCGACAACGCTCGCCTCGCCGTGCTCAACGCCCTCGACGCCCGCGCCCAGGCGGACAGCCTGGCCAGGGTCGCCGGACCCTGATCGCACGCAGGTCGCTGGGCCGCTGCCGCTCTGACTCGCGCGTCTCGACCAGCGCCCGTACCCTGACCATCGACGGCCATGCACTGGTCTGTAGGGCTGACGTGGTGTGGGACGACGACCACCGGGAGGCCGGATGACGGGCGACGACGATGTGCTCGGACCGATCGACTACCTGGCCGTCGAGTTCCCTGGCGGCCACATCACCGGCGAGGGGTTCGCGATCATCTTGGACCTGGTCCGCCGCGGGGTGATCCGGGTGCTCGACCTGCAGTTCGTCGCCAGGGCTGCCGACGGGACCGTCAGCCGGGTGGAGCTCGACGACGTAGAGCATCACGGTGACGTCGACATCACCCGGTGGGCGGGTGCCTCGTCCGGTCTGCTCGACGCGTCCGACCGGGAGGCGGTCGGGGCGCAGATCGAAGCCGGAAGCGTGGCCGGCATCCTGGTGTACGAGAACGTGTGGGCCGTCCCGATCATGGCGGCTCTGGACCGCAGTTACGCGCGCCTGGTCGGCAGTGGCCGTATCGGCTCCGACGACCTGCTCGCGGCCCTGGACGAGTCCGAGCCCGGCTAGGCCAACCGGATGGAGGAGCGACACAGATGGGGCTGATCAAGACCGGTCTGAAGGCCGCGGTGTTCGTCAAGACCGCGCACGTGGTCCACGACCGCATCGAGCGCCGACAGCAGGCGGAGTGGGCGGCCCAGGGGGGTTCCCCGGGCAGCGCGCCCGGGGGCCCGGCCGGCCCGCAGCAGGCCGCGGCGATCGCTCAGCCCAGCATCCTGGACCAGCTCACCCAGCTCGGCGACCTGAGGGCCGCCGGGGTCGTGACAGACACCGAATTCGAGGCGCAGAAGGCCCGCATCCTCGCCGGCTGACCCCGTGGCATTCCCTGCACAGTCGACGTGGACAGAGAGGAACGGCGATGAACGACACGGCGCGGATCCTGCGAGTAGTCCTACTCGCAGCGGCCGCCGCGGCGCTGGCCGCGGCGGCGCTGCAGTTACGCGAGAAGAAGCAGTCGGCGGACCTGATCGTCGCCGAGATCGAAGACCGGCTCGCCCAACTGGACCCAGTCACGCGTGCGGCAGTCGTCGCCGAGCTGACGGCAAACGCGACCAAGCGCGTCCGCGCCATGCACGGGTGAGCGTCCGCCAAGGCTGGTCGGCCACTGCCGGCCCTCCGGCGAGCTGAATCAACCTGGGTCGATGTGGTTGGAGTCGGAAGGGAGCTCTCGCGGTCGAGGCCAAGAGGAAGCAGCGGGTCGAGGCCTCCGAGAGCCGGACCGGCGGGCGGACCGCCGGTGAGGTCGAGAGCGGCC
>DATCDE010000111.1 GCA_036510875.1 Actinomycetes bacterium | reverse complement strand
GGCTCCCGGCCCCGGTAGGCCCGCCGCTCTGCCTGCAGGGCGGCCGGGTCGGCCACCACCGGGCGCGCAGCGCCGCTGCGCTTGGCCTCGTACTGCGCGCCGTCGGCCAGCGCGAACAGCCGTTCCACGGTCAGCGGGCCGTCCGCCAGCTCGGAGGACGCCACCCCGACCGCCACCCCTACCCCGTGCGGCGCGTTCTCGACGCCGCGCAGGAAGGCCTCGGCCAGCGCCAGCGCGACGTCCACCCGGTAGCCGGGCAGGACCGCGCAGAACTCGTCCCCGCCCATCCGGCCGGCGACCGCCCCCGGCACCCGCCCGGTCGCCGTCGACAGCGCCGACGCGACGGCCACGAGCGCCTGGTCGCCCGCCTCGTGGCCGAACAGGTCGTTGGCCCGCTTGAGCCGGTTCACGTCGGTCATCACGAGGGAGACCGGGGAGCCGTCCGCATGGTGCCGGGCCACCGCCTGCTCCAGCTGCTCCACCACCAGCCGACGGTTGCCCAGCCCGGTGAGCGGGTCCTCGTAGGCCAGCCGCTGGACCCGGGTGAAGTGCTCGACCTGGGCCAGCCCGGCCGACACTAGCCCGGCGAAGGCCTCCGCGAAGGCCAGGTCGACGTCCAGGAACGGCGTGTTGCGGGAGTCCCTCGTGGCGAACAGCTCGCCCCACACCCGGCCCTCGAACAGCACCGGGGCGGCCAGCCCGGACTGCGCGCCCAGCCGGATGAGCAGCGCCCGCTCGGACGGGTCGGCCTCCGGGTCGTCGACCCGGACCGTCCAAGGTCGGGCGTGGTCGATCATCGCCTGCAGCAGCGGGTACTCGGCGACGCGGTAGACCTCCTCGGTCGGGAACCGTTCCTCGCCCTCGGCCAGCCGACCCACGTTCACCAGGGTGCGCAGCAGGCCGTGCTCGCGCTCGAGCCGGGACACCGACGCCGTCGAGGCCGCGAACGCGAACCGGGCCTCCTCCGCGGCCAGCTGGGCCAGCTCGGACAGCGACCGCGCCGTCGCCAGGGTGCGGGCCAGCCGGGACAGCCCGGCGAGCCGCAGGTCGGCGACCGGGGACCCTGATCCGTCGGTCACCGGTGCCGCGCCCCCACGAGCGCG
This sequence comes from Actinomycetes bacterium, assembly GCA_036510875.1. Classification (NCBI taxonomy): domain Bacteria; kingdom Bacillati; phylum Actinomycetota; class Actinomycetes; species Actinomycetes bacterium. The sequence continues at coordinate 58,544 of DATCDE010000111.1, read as the reverse complement.
CAGGCCACCAGGGCGCGCAGCACCGGGACCAGCGCCTGCCCAGGCACGCTGATCTCGTCCAGGTAGACCTCCACCAGCCACCCGGCGCCCGCACCGTCCCGCCCGCCGGCGAGCAGCACGCCGGTGAACCCGCCGGCGTCCAGGATGGCCTGCTCGGCCGGGTCTCCGGTCGGGGAGCGTGCCTCGACCAGGCAGCCCCGTCCGTCCAGCGCCGCGACGGTGAGGGGGTACCCGGCCAGGTCGAACACCGCCTGGTCGACGGTCGTCCCGGCCGGTCCGGTCGCCGGTTCAGCCGCCGCCCGGCGGAAGTGGGACCGACCCACCGTGCGCAGCTCGCGGGACCCGGCCTCGACCGTGGACACCCACCAGGCCGCGCCGTCGGCCCCCCTGGCCACGGCGTCCGCGACCAGCTCGAGCCGGTCCGGGACGGACACCGGTCCCGCGTGGTCGAGGGTGGCCAGCACGTCCTCGAGCAACCGGGCCGGATCGACCGGATCCGTGCCGCGCAGGGTCCGTCGGTCCCGGCGGCGCGACGGCAGGGCAGTCACCCGGGTGCTGGTCTCGGCCGGCAGCCCGCGCCCGGCCACGACCGGGCCGGAGAACCGGCTGCGCTTGGCTCGGGACTGGGCGGCGTCGGCCAACCGGAACAGCCGGGCCGGGGTGGCGACCACGCCGACCCGGTCACCGGTCGAGGCGACGCCGCAGGCCACCCCCTCGGTCAGACTGGCAAGCGCCCGGCGGCACAGGTCCTCGGCCACCATGACGGCGTGGTCGGCCGGCCGGCCCTCGATGATGATGCAGAACTCGTCCCCGCCGGTGCGGCCGGCCAGGCTGCCGGGCACCAGCCCGGCCGCCGTGGACAACGCCCCCGAGAAGTGGACGAGCGCCCGGTCGCCTGCCTCGTGCCCCTGCTCGTCATTGATCCGCTTGAGCCCGTTGACGTCCGCGACCAGCAGGCTGACGACCGTGCCGTCCGAGCGGTGCCGTTCCATCGCGGCGTCCAGCCGTTCGTCGATGGCCCGGCGGTTCGCCAGCCCGGTCAGCGGGTCGACGTAGGCCAGGCCGGCCACCCGCTGCAGGTGCTGGGCCTGGGCGATGCCCGCGGCGACCTGGGCTGCAACAGCCACGGCGTAGTCCAGGTCGGCGCCGTTGAAGGCCGGCTGGTCGATCCGTCGGGTGACGAACAGCTCGCCCCAGACCCGCCCCTCGAGCACGACGGGCACCCCCAGGCAGGACCCCTTGTTGGTCTGCCGCAGCAGCTGGACCAGGCCCTCGTCGAACTCCGGGTCGGCCGGGTCCGCGTCGATGCGGGCGAGGTATGCCCGACCGTCCTCGAACAGCAGCTCGGAGAGCTCCGGCTCGGTCAGGGCGTAGACCTCGTCGTTGGGCAGGTACTCCTCACCGGCGCCGAGCTCACCGTCGTTGAGCAGGACCCGGACGTGGCCGTTCTCCCGCTCCCAGACCGACAGCGACAGCGACGACGCCTCCAGTGCCTGCCGGACGGCGGCGGAGCAGGCCCGGGCCACCTGCTCGACCGTGGGCGCGGTGGCCACCGCCTTGGCGATCTCGGTGAGCGCGTGCAGCCGCCGGGCGGCCAGCCACGGGCCCGGGGGCTCCTCGACCTGCACGGCCACGACCGACGGCACCCCCCTCCCGCGACGACGGGATACGACTCCCCTGCGTAACCCACCGGTGACTGCAGGTTAGCCCGCGGGCGGCCACAGTGGGATCCCCCAAAGGGAGGGCATCCTCACCCGCCATCGGAGGGGGTCGGATCGGTGCGCCACGGGCCCCGGTTCAGCGCGTGCGGCTCGACCAGCCCCAAGCCCCGGACCGGACGACGGCGCAGCGCGACGGCGGCCAGGGCCGGCTCCTCGCCCAGCTCGTCGGCGGTCTCCCGGTCGCACAGGACGGTGCCGGGCCGGGCCAGCGCAGTGAGCCGGCTGGCCCGGTTGACCGTCGTCCCGAACAGGTCGCCCATGCGGGTGAGCACCGGCCCGGTGGCCAGCCCGATCCGCAGGTCCGGCATGCTCTCGTCCTCGGCGAAGTGCTCGATCAGGTCGAGCGCGGCCCGCGCGGCCGCCGCCGGCAGGTCCGAGACGAACAGCACCTCGTCGCCCAGCGTCTTGACCAGGCGCGCGCCGGCCGCGGTGACGACGTCCGCACCGAGCTGCTCGAACCGCTCCACCACCTCACCGAGCTCGCGCTCCTCCAGCCGCCGCGCCAGCCGGGTGAACCCCACGATGTCGGCGAAGCCGACCGTGCGCACCCGCACCGACGCCTGCGGCTCGCCGGCCCGCAGCATCCGGTCGACCGTGGCCGTGAGCTGTCGCCGCCACACATAGGTGAGCAGGTCCTCGAGCACCGGGAGCAGCTGCTCGGCCACGCCGTACGCCTCGGTGAGGGACACCGGGGGACGACCGGTCTCGCTCAGGGCGCCGGGGGGGCCGGCCAGCTGGTCGAGGACGACGTCGAGCTCCCAGCCGGCCAGCCGGCCCAGGGTGTGGCCGAGCGCCCTAGCCAGCCCCAGCGCGAGCTCCTCGGTGAGCAGCCCGTCCTCGACGATGGCGACCACCTCGCGCAGCGCCTCGACGTCGGCATGGGTGAACGCCACGGCGTCACCGGCCTCGGTGAAGCCCAGCGCCCGCCAGTAGGCGCGGGCCCGCTCGAGCTCCACCCCGGCGCGTTCGACCGCCTCGTCCCGGGTGTAGCGGCGCGGGCCCCCGAGCAGCAGCGCGTCCAGGTCGTCCGGGCTCGACGACCCGCTCACCCGGTCAGTCGTGGTTCGGCCCACCGCGCCGGCGCTGGTCCTCCTCGCTCAGCCGGTAGATCTCGCGCTGGACCTCCTCGACCCGCGGGATGTTGTCGATGATCAGGTCGCCGGTCTCCGACGCCGAGGAGACGACCAAGGTGCCGGTGCCGATCAGCCGCTCGAAGATGCTGTAGTCGAAGCTCACGTCGTTGACCTTCGACAGCGGCATGTCCATGCCGTGCCGGGCGACGACCCCGGTCCTGGTGATGATCCGCCGGTTGGTGAACACGAACTGCGTGGTCAGCCACGCGAGCATCGGCCGCACGAACCACAGGATGAGGATGAGCAGGGCGACCGCGAGGATCACCCAGTGCAGGTACGAGGCCACGCCGTCGCTCGGGACCAGCCCGTACAGGTAGCCCCCGACGGCGACGGTGCCCACGAGCACGATCGAGGGAAAGATCATGGAGCGCCAGTGCGGGCGCATCTCGAACGCGATCGACTCACCCTGGGCGAGCAGCTTGGTGGGGTAGCCCATGGCGCATCCTTGCACGTCAGGGGCCGGCGCCCGGGCCCATCGGGGGCTGACCCAGGTGCACCACGTCCCCGGCCGCCACCGCCTCCACGCCGTCCTCGGTGAAGAGGACCAGTCGTCCCTCGGCGTCGATGTCGGTGGCCGTGCCGCGGAGTGTGCGCCCTCCCGGAAGCAGCACCTGGACCTCCTGACCGACCGTGGCGCTGCGCTCGACCAGGGCCTGGCGCAGCGTCGTCGGATCGCCGCCCCCGGTCGTCCAGTCCCGGTACCGCTCGGCGACCCGGCGCAGCGCCGACCGCAGCAGCGGGTCCCGGTCGGTGCAGGCGGCGTCCTCGAAGAGGAGCGAGGTGGCGCCCGGCCCGACCAGCTCGTCGACCCGGGTGGAGACGTTGAGCCCCACGCCGACCACGACGGCCTCGCCGACCCGTTCGGCCAGCACCCCGGCCAGCTTCCGCTGCCCCGCCAGCAGGTCGTTGGGCCACTTCAGCCGGACGTCCACCAGAGCCGTCTCGGACACGGCCTCGGCCACGGCCAGCCCCACCAGCGGGGACAGCCAGCCCCACCGGGCCGGGTCCACGGTGGGCCGCCACAGCACCGAGAAGGTGAGGCCGGCCCGCGGCGGCGACACCCAGGTCCGGTCCAGCCGGCCCCGGCCGTGGTCCTGGTGCTCGGCCACGAGGACCAGCCCGCCCGGATCCCCGGCCCGCGCTGCGGCCGCCAGGTCGACGTTCGTCGAGCCGGTGACGTCGACCACCCGGACCTCCCGCCACGGGCCGGCCGGGGACTGCAGCGCCCTGGCCAGCGCGACGGCGTCCAGCGGTGGGCGGCTGAGGTCGTCGAACCGGGCTGCTGGCATGCGCACTAAGGTACGGATCACCCCCAGCGACAGGGCCTGTGACGGGAGATCCACGATGGCAGCGACCGTTCCCGAGCCGATGGTCCCGGACCTGCACACCACCGCCGGCAAGCTGGCCGACCTGGCCCAGCGGCTCGCGCAGGCGCAGACGCCGGGCAGCGCGAAGGCCATCGAGGCGCAGCACGCCAAGGGCAAGATGACCGCCCGCGAACGGATCGTGGCCTTCCTCGACCCCGGCTCGTTCGTGGAGACCGACGCGCTGGCCCGGCACCGCTCGACGGCCTTCGGGATGGACGGTCGCCGGCCCTACGCCGACGGCGTGGTCACCGGGCGCGGCACCGTCGACGGCCGCCAGGTGTGCGTGTTCTCCCAGGACTTCACCGTCTTCGGCGGCAGCCTCGGCGAGGTCTTCGGGGAGAAGATCGTCAAGGTCATGGACCTGGCCTTGAAGATCGGCTGTCCGGTCGTGGGGATCAACGACTCCGGCGGCGCCCGGATCCAGGAGGGCGTCGTCTCGCTCGCCCTGTACGCAGAGATCTTCCGCCGCAACGTCTCGGCATCCGGGGTCCTGCCGCAGCTGTCGCTGGTGATGGGCCCGTGCGCCGGCGGCGCGGTGTACAGCCCGGCCATCACCGACTTCACCCTCATGGTCGACCAGACCTCGCACATGTTCATCACCGGCCCGGACGTGATCCGGACCGTCACGGGCGAGGACGTCGAGTTCGAGGAGCTCGGCGGCGCTCGTACGCACAACTCCAAGTCCGGGGTGGCCCACTTCATGGCCGCCGACGAGCAGGACTGCCTGGACATCGCCCGGACACTGCTGTCCTACCTGCCGAGCAACAACCTGGAGGACCCGCCGGTCTTCGACGCACCCGCCGAGGTGGAGATCACCGCCGACGATCTGGCCCTGAACACGGTCATCCCGGACTCGGCGAACCAGCCCTACGACATGCACACCGTGATCGGTGCGGTCCTCGACGACGGCGACTTCCTCGAGGTGCAGGCGCTGTGGGCGCCCAACATCGTCTGCGGCTTCGGCCGGGTCGAGGGCGCCTCGGTGGGCATCGTGGCCAACCAGCCCATGCAGTTCGCCGGGACGCTCGACATCGACGCGTCGGAGAAGGCGGCCCGGTTCGTCCGCACCTGCGACGCCTTCAACATCCCGGTGCTCACCTTCGTCGACGTCCCCGGCTTCCTGCCCGGCACCGACCAGGAGTGGAACGGCATCATCCGCAGGGGCGCCAAGCTCATCTACGCGTATGCCGAGGCGACCGTGCCGCTGGTCACCGTGATCACCCGCAAGGCCTACGGCGGCGCGTACGACGTCATGGGGTCCAAACACCTCGGCGCGGACGTCAACCTGGCCTGGCCGACCGCCCAGATCGCGGTCATGGGCGCCCAGGGCGCCGTCAACATCCTCTACCGCAAGGAGCTGGGCGCGGCGAGCGACGTCGAGGCCGAGCGGGCCCGGCTGATCGCCGACTACGAGGACCACTTACTCAACCCGTACATCGCGGCCGAGCGCGGCTACGTCGACGCCGTCATCGAGCCGGCGGCCACCCGGGTCCACATCGTCCGGGCGCTGCGCGCCCTGCGGAACAAGCGGGTCAGCCGGCCGCCGCGCAAGCACGGGAACATCCCGCTGTGAGCGACGCGCCGCTCCTGCGGGTGGTCCGCGGCGAGCCGGACGACACCGAGCTGGCCGCCCTGCTCGCCGTGCTGGCCGCCAGCGCGGCCGGCGCGGGGACGGGGGACGCCCCAGCGGCGTCCCCCTGGCGGGACCGGGCGCGCAGCGTGCACGCACCGGTCCAGCACGGTCCGGGGGCGTGGCGGACCGCGAGCCTCCCGCAGTGACCAGAGTCGTCCTGGCCTCGGCCTCCCCGGCCCGGCTGCGCACCCTGCGCGCCGCCGGTCTCGATCCCGACGTGCTGGTCAGCGGCGTGCCCGAGGACGACGTCACGGGGGTGCCCGCCCACGTCGCGCTCGAGCTGGCCCGCCGCAAGGCCCGCGCCGTCGCGGCCACGGTCGGACCCGGTGCCCTGGTGATCGGCTGCGACTCGGTGCTCGACATCGACGGGCGGACCTTGGGCAAGCCGACCGACCCGGACGACGCGATGGCCAGGTGGCGGTCCATGAGCGGACGGACCGGGGTGCTGGTGACCGGCCACTGCGTCGTGGACACGACGACCGGCCTGGAGGTCGGCGACGTCGCGGGCACGACGGTGCGCTTCGGCAGTCCCGACGACGCGGAGCTGGCTGCCTACGTGGCCACCGGCGAGCCGCTCGCCGTCGCGGGCGCGTTCACCATCGACGGTCTGGGCGGCTGGTTCGTCGACGGCGTGGACGGTGACCCCGGCACGGTGGTCGGCCTGTCGCTGCCGCTGCTGCGCCGGCTGTTCGCCGACGTCGATGTCCGGGTGACCGACCTGTGGCAGCCCTAGGCTGGCCGCCGTCCCCCAAGAGGAGGAGATCACCATGGCCGAGCTGACCGCCGAGCAGATCCAGGAGCTGCTGGCGTCGTTCTACCCGTACCGCGACCGCTACCGCGCCCACCGGAGCATTCCCGCGCAGCCGATGCCCCGCGAGCAGGTGCTCGACGTGGTGCGCACGCTGGCCGCCGAGGAGGACGCCCAGGGGGACAGCGGCAAGGTCTCCGGCTCGCTCTACCTCGGCGACCACGACCAGTACCACTTCCTCACCGAGGTGTTCGAGTCGTTCGCGCACGCCAACGTGCTGCAGCGGGACATGTACCCCAGCTCGACGAAGTTCGAGGGCGAGATCGTCGCCATGACCGCGGCGATGCTTCATGGCGACACGGGAACGGTCGGCGTGCTGACCTCCGGCGGCACCGAGAGCCTGATGAACCCGATGCTGGTCTACCGGGAGCGCGGCCGGGCCGAGAAGGGCATCACCGCCCCCGAGGTGATCATCCCGAACTCCGCGCACGTGGCCCTGGACAAGGCCTGCCACTACTTCGGCATCACGCTGCTGCGCGCCCCGCTGCTGCCGAACTTCCTGGTGGACGTCGACTGGGTGCGCGACCACATCACCGAGAACACGGTGGCCCTCGTCGGCTCGGCCGGCTCCTACCCGTACGGCCTGATCGACCCGATCGAGGAGCTCGGCGCGCTGGCCGTCGAGCACGACCTCGGCCTGCACATGGACGGCTGCCTCGGCGGTTTCGTGCTGCCCTGGATCGAGCGGCTGGGCCACCCGCTGCCGCCGTTCGACTTCCGGGTCCCCGGGGTCACCTCGATGTCGGCGGACACCCACAAGTTCGGGTACGCGCTCAAGGGCACCTCGGTGCTGCTGTACCGCAACGACACTCTGCGCCGGTACCAGTATTTCACCTTCCCGGACTGGCCGGGCGGCATGTACATCTCCCCAGGCATGTCCGGCAGCCGGTCCGGCGGGATCATCGCGGCGACCTGGGCCGCGCTGCTGACCACCGGCGAGCAGGGGTACCTGGAGTCCGCCGCCGCGATCTACGACACCGCGCAGCGGATCCGAGCCGCGGTCGAGGCCCAGCCCGAGCTGCGCGTCTACGGCGACGACCCGACCTTCCTGGTGGCGTTCGGGTCGGCCGACGAGTCGGTGGACGTCTTCCTGGTCAACGACTACCTGATCAGCAGGGGCTGGCGGCTCAACCCGGACCAACTGCCGGCGGGGCTGCACTTTTGCGTGACCCGGCCGAACACCCGGCCCGGGATCGCCGAGGAGTTCGCCCGAGACCTCGCCGACGGGGTGGCCTACGCGAAGGCCCACGCCGGCGAGGCCGCGAGCAGCGGCGCCCTGTACGGCATGGCCGGGTCGCCCGCGGGCAACGCCGGGGTGAACTTCCTGCTGTCCGGGGCGCTGGACGCGATGTACGCCGTCCCGGCGCCCAGCGGGCCCGAGCCGACGGCGGGCTGAGTGCCGACTCCTTGGGTGCTCGCGGTCGACCTGGGGACCAGCGGGCTGAAGGTCGGCGCCGTCGCCGAGACCGGCGAGATCCTGGGCCGCACCCACCGCGACCTGGACACCGTGCTCGGCCCGGACGGCGCGGTGGAGCAGGACCCCGAGCAGTGGTGGGACGGCATCGTGGCGGCCGCGCACGAGCTGACCGGCGGCGGCACCGCGGTGGCCGACCCGGCCGACCTGGTGGCCGTCGGGATCGCCGGCCAGTACGCCTCGACGGTCCCGGTGGACCACGACGGGAACGCGGTCGGACCCTGCCTGGTCTGGGCCGACGACCGGGGCGGGCCGCTGGCCAAGCAGGCGTTCGGCGGCCCGGCCGCGGGCTACCGGCCCCAGGCCGTGCTGTCCTGGCTGCGCTACACCGGTGGCGCCCCGTCCCCCGGCGGTGCGGACCCCAGTGGGCACGCGCTGTTCCTCAAGCACAGCCAGCCCGAGCGGTACGCCCGGACCGCGACGCTGCTCGAGCCGGTGGACTACCTCGGGCTGCGGTTCACCGGCCGGGCCGCGGCGACCCCCGCGTCCATGGTCGCGTCCTGGCTCACCGACAACAGGAAGGGCGCCCCGCTGCGGTACGTGCCCGAGCTGGTCCGCCGGGCCGGCCGGGACCTCGACCGGCTGCCCGAGCTGCTGCCCTCCGGGTCGGTGCTGGGCGGGATCTCACCCGAGGCGGCCGCCCAGCTCGGGCTCCCGGCCTCGGTTCCCGTGGTCACCGGCGTCCCCGACCTGCACAGCGCCTACCTGGCGTCCGGCGCGGTCGAGGACTACGCCGCGCACTTCACCATCGGGACGACGTCGTGGGTGTCCTGCGCGGTCCCCGACAAGAAAACCGACGTCCTGCACCAGATCGCGTCCGTTCCGGGGATCCGCCCCGGGCAGTACGTGCTGATCAACAACCACGAGACTGCCGGCGTGTGCCTGCAGTGGATCAGGGACGGCGTGATCGGGAACCCGGCCGGGTTCGGGCCGGACTGGAACCCCAGCTACGACGACCTGGTCGCCCTCGCCGCCCGGTCGCCGGTCGGCGCCGGTGGGGTGATCTTCACGCCGTGGCTGAAGGGCGAGCGCTCGCCGGTCGACGACCGCCGGCTGCGCGCGGCATTCCTCAACGTGTCCATGGACACCGACCAGGCTGACTTCGTCCGGGCGGTGCTGGAAGGGGTCGCGTTCAACCTGCGCTGGCTGGCGGAGGTGGCCGACCGGTTCACCAAGCACCGGCTGGACCCGCTCCGGGTGCTCGGCGGCGGCGCCCAGTCGGACCTGTGGTGCCAGATCCATGCCGACGTGCTCGGCCGCCGGGTGGAGCGGGTGGCCGACCCCGCGGGTGCTCAGCTGCGGGGGGCCGCCATGCACGCCCTGGTGGCACTGGGCCGGGTCCGGTTCGAGGAGGTGCCGGAGCGGGTGCCGGGCGTCCAGGGGTTCGACCCCGACCCGGCTGCGCACGCGGTCTACGAGCCGATGTACCAGGAGTTCACCAAGCTCTACGGGCGGTTGAAGGGGATGTACCACCGGCTCAACCGGTGAGGGGCGGCCCCCTAGACTGCGAGTCATCGTCGGCCGGAGGAGGACTCCCCGTGCGCAAGGTGCTGATCGCCAACCGCGGCGAGATCGCGGTCCGCATCGCGCGGGCCTGCCGTGACGCGGGGATCGCCAGCGTCGCCGTGTACTCCGACCAGGACCGCGACGCGCTGCACGTACGGGTGGCCGACGAGGCGTTCGCGCTCGGCGGCGAGACCCCCGGTGAGACCTACCTGGACATGCCCAAGCTGCTCGACGTCGCGGCCCGCACCGGGGCCGACGCGGTGCACCCCGGGTACGGGTTCCTCGCCGAGAACGCGCACTTCGCCCAGGCGGTGGCCGACGCCGGCCTGATCTGGATCGGACCGCCGGCGGCGGCCATCGAGGCGCTCGGCGACAAGGTGCGGGCCCGGCACATCGCCCATCAGGTGGGGGCGCCCCTGGTGCCCGGCACCGCGGACCCGGTCACGGGGGCCGACGAGGTGGTGGCGTTCGCCCAGGAGCACGGTCTCCCGGTGGCGATCAAGGCGGCCTTCGGCGGCGGGGGGCGCGGGCTTAAGGTCGCGCGCACCCTCGAGGAGATCCCCGAGCTGTACGAGTCCGCGGTCCGCGAGGCGGTCACCGCCTTCGGCCGCGGCGAGTGCTTCGTCGAGCGGTTCCTCGACCAGCCCCGCCACGTCGAGACCCAGTGCCTGGCCGACCGGCACGGGAACGTCGTGGTGGTCTCGACCCGCGACTGCTCGCTGCAGCGGCGCAACCAGAAGCTGGTGGAGGAGGCCCCGGCGCCCTACCTCACGCCCGAGCAGCACGACCGGATCTACTCGGCGTCCAAGGCGATCCTGCGGGAGGCCGGGTATGTCGGCGCCGGAACCTGCGAGTTCCTCGTGGGCCAGGACGGCACGGTGTCCTTCCTCGAGGTGAACACCCGGCTGCAGGTCGAGCACCCGGTGACCGAGGAGGTCTCCGGCATCGACCTGGTGCGGGAGATGTTCCGCATCGCCGACGGCGAGGCGCTCGGCTTCGACGACCCCGTGCTGCGCGGCCACTCGATCGAGTTCCGGATCAACGGCGAGGACGCCGGCCGCAACTTCCTGCCCGCCCCGGGCACCATCTCCCGGCTGCGGCTGCCGAGCGGGCCCGGCGTCCGGGTCGACACCGGGTACGAGGAGGGGGCCACCGTCCCGCAGTCGTTCGACTCGCTGCTGGCCAAGCTGATCGTCACGGGGGCGGACCGCCGGCAGGCCCTGGAGCGGGCCCGCCGGGCGCTGGCCGAGTTCGAGGTCGAGGGCATGCCCACGGTGCTCCCGTTCCACCGGGCCGTGGTCGAGGACCCGGCGTTCGCCACCGACGACGACACCCCGTTCCGGGTGCACACCCGCTGGATCGAGACCGGGTGGGTCAACACCGTGGCGCCCTACGCGGGCGAGGCGGCCGAGCCCGAGGAGCCCGTCGCCCGGGAGCGCGTCACCGTCGAGGTGGGGGGTCGCCGGCTCGAGGTGGTGCTCCCCGCCGGGCTGGGCATGGGCACCCGCTCCGCGGCCGCTCCGGCCGGGCGCGCCCCGAAGCGCCGCACCGGCGGCAAGGCTGGGGCGGCGGCCTCCGGTGACTCCCTCACCAGCCCCATGCAGGGCACCATCGTCAAGATCGCGGTGGAGGAGGGCCAGCAGGTCGCGGCCGGCGACCTGGTCGTGGTCCTCGAGGCCATGAAGATGGAGCAGCCGCTGAACGCGCACCGGGCCGGCACCATCGTCTCGCTCAACGCCGAGGTGGGCGTCACCGTCGCCAGCGGCACCGTGCTCTGCGAGATCAAGGACTGACCGGAGGCCCTCCGACAGCGGTCAGGACCGGTGCAGCTGGCGGGCCGCCTCGGCCACCGAGCCGGACAACGACGGGTAGACCGTGAAGGTCTGCGCCACCTCGTCCACCGTGAGCCGCTGCTCGACGGCCAGCGTGAGCGGGTGCACCAGCTCGCTGGCCCGCGGTGCCACCACCACGCCGCCGACGACGATGCGGGTGCTCGACCGCGCGAAGACCTTCACGAACCCCTCGTGGATACCCTGCATCTTGGCCCGCGCGTTGGTCGCCAGCGGCAGGTGCGCGACCACGGCGTTGATCCGGCCGGCGTCGACGTCGGCCTGGGTGACCCCGACGGTCGCGATCTCCGGCTCGGTGAAGACGTTCGAGGAGATCGTGCTGCGGTCCAGCGGGGTGACGGCGTCGCCGAGCGCGTGCCACATCGCGATCCGGCCCTGCATCGCGGCCACCGACGCGAGCATGAGCACCCCGGTGCAGTCGCCGGCCGCGTAGACCCCGCGGGCCGAGGTGCGAGACACCCGGTCCACCTCGACGAACCCACCACTGCCCAGCCGGACGCCGGCCTCCTCGAGGCCGAGCCCCTCGGTGTTGGGCACCGAGCCCACGGCGAGCAGGCAGTGCGACCCCCCGACGGTCCGCCCGTCGGCCAGGGCGACGACGACGCCGTCGCCTGTCCGCCGCACCGAGGTGGCCCGCGACCGGGAGAGCACCTCCATGCCGCGCCGGCGGAACACGTCCTCGAGCACCCGGGCGGCGTCCGGGTCCTCCCCGGGCAGCACCCGCTCCCGGGAGGACACCAGCACGACCTGCGAGCCGAGCGCCTGGTACGCGGAGGCGAACTCGGCGCCGGTCACCCCTGAGCCCACCACCACCAGCCGCCGCGGCAGCTCGTCGAGGTCGTAGACCTGCTCCCAGCTGAGGATCCGCTCCCCGTCCGGCACGGCGTCCGGGAGCACCCGCGGGTGCGCCCCGGTCGCCACCAGCACGACGTCCGCCTCGACGGTCTCGGTGCCGCCGCCCACGAGGTCGGCGACCACCTGTGACGACGAGGCCAGCCGCCCGGTGCCCTCGACCCAGCGCACGCCCTCCTGCCGGACGCTGGCCAGCACGTCGTCCGACTGGGCCTGGGCCAACCGCTTGACCCGCGCGTTGACCGCGGCCAGGTCGACCGAAAGGCCGGCGCCGGTCGCGGGGGCCGGGCCGAACCGGACCCCCAGCTCGGCGCTGTCGCGCGCCTCGATCATGACCTCGGCCGTCGCCGCGAGGGTCTTGCTGGGCACGCAGTCGGTGAGCACGCAGGAGCCGCCGGCGCCGTCCCTGTCGACCACCGTCACCTCGGCGCCGAGCTGCGCGGCCACCAGGGCCGCCTCGTACCCGCCGGGTCCGCCGCCGATGATCGCCACTCGGGTCATCTCGGCATTCTCCCGCACGGCGCCGAAGGCGCCGCCAGGTGGAGCCCTAGGCTGCTGGGCCATGGCCCTGTACGCCGCCTACGGCAGCAACCTCGATCCGGCCCAGATGGGGGACCGGGCGCCGCACTCGCCGCCGGCCGGCACCGGCTGGCTGGTCGGCTGGCGGCTCACCTTCGGCGGGGAGGACAGCGGCTGGGAGGGCGCGCTGGCCACCGTGGTCGAGGAACCGGGCAGCCAGGTGTTCGTCATGCTCTACGACGTCACTGCGGCCGACGAGCGCGAGCTGGACTTCTGGGAGGGCGCCGAGCTGGGTCTGTACCGCAAGATCCGGGTCCGGGTGCAGACCCTGGACGGCGAGGCGCTGGCCTGGCTGTACGTGCTGGACGACTACGAGGGCGGCCTACCGTCGGCGCGTTACCTGGGCATCATGGCCGACGCCGCCGAGGCCGCCGCCGCTCCCGCCGACTACGTGGCCGACCTGCGGGCCCGGCCGTGCCAGTCCGTAGGTCCCTGACGACGTCGTCCGGCGCGCGGTAGCGTCCGGCAGGTGAGCGATCCAGCGGACCCGTACGCCGAGGCGGCCGCAGCCGCCGAGGTGCTGGCCGCGCGGACCGGATCGCCCACGCATGACGTCGCCGTCGTGCTCGGCTCCGGCTGGGTGCCCGCGGCCGACCTGCTCGGCCGCACCGTCGTCGACCTGCCCGTGACCGACCTGCCCGGGTTCGCCCCGCCCGCCGTCGAGGGGCACGCCGGACGGGTCCGCTCGGTGACCGCCGACGACCGGCGGCTGCTGGTGTTCCTGGGCCGCACCCACCTGTACGAGGGCCGCGGCCCCGCCGCCGTCGTGCACGGCGTGCGGACCGCTGCGGCGGCCGGCTGCCGCACGGTCGTGCTCACCAACGGGTGCGGCGGGCTGGACCCGAGCTGGACGCCCGGCACCCCGGTCCTGATCAGCGACCACCTCAACCTGACCGGTCGCTCCCCCCTCGAGGGGGCGCGGTTCGTCGATCTCACCGACCTTTACTCGGCCCGGCTGCGTGCCCTGTGCCGCTCCATCGACCCGACGCTGCCCGAGGGCGTCTACGCGCAGTTCCCCGGCCCGCACTACGAGACCCCGGCCGAGATCCGGATGGTGGCGGCCGTCGGCGGGTCGCTCGTCGGGATGTCGACCGCGCTGGAGGCCATCGCGGCCAGGGAGGCAGGGGTGGAGGTCCTCGGGATCTCGCTGGTCACCAACCTGGCCGCCGGGCTGTCCGGCCAGCCGCTGGACCACGCGGAGGTGCTGGCGGCGGGCCAGGCCGCCGCGACCCGCATGGGCGAGCTGCTCGCGCAGCTCGTACGTCAGCTGTGACCACCCCCTGGAAGGAGCAGCGATGAGCGGCGACCTGTTCGACACGGCGCGCGCCTGGCTGGCCGACGACCCCGACGAGGACACCAGGGCCGAGCTCGAGGCGCTGCTCGTGGCCGACGAGGTCGAGGAGCTGGCCGACCGGTTCGACGGCCGGCTGGAGTTCGGCACGGCCGGGCTGCGCGGGCCGCTGGGGGCCGGCCCGAACCGGATGAACCGCGCCGTGGTCCGGCGGACCGCGGCCGGGCTGGCCGCATACGTCCGCGCGCACGGGGACGGCGCCGTGGTCGTCGGCTATGACGCCCGGTACAAGTCCGACGAGTTCGCGCACGACACGGCTGCCGTGATGGAGGGGGCGGGGGTCCCGGCCATGGTGCTGCCGCACCCGCTGCCGACCCCGGTGCTGGCCTTCGCGATCCGTCACCTCGGCTGCGCGGCCGGCGTCATGGTCACCGCGTCGCACAACCCGGCGCAGGACAACGGCTACAAGGTCTACCTGGGGGACGGCTCGCAGATCGTGCCGCCCGCGGACGCCGAGATCTCCGCGGCGATCGACGCGGTGGGGCGGGTGTCCGAGCTGCCGCTCGGGGAGGAGTGGACCACCCTCGGCGACGAGGTCGCCGACGCCTACCTTGCCCGGGTGACCGGGCTGGTCCGGCCCGCCGGGTCCCGGGAGCTGTCGGTCGTCTACACGCCGCTGCACGGGGTGGGCCGGGCGCTGGCCGTCGAGGCGTTCCACCGCGCCGGTTTCACCGACGTGCACGTGGTCGCCGAGCAGGCCGACCCGGACCCGGACTTCCCAACCGTCCCCTTCCCCAACCCGGAGGAGCCGGGGGCGATGGACCTCGCGCTGGCCGCGGCCGCAGCCAAGGGCGCGGACCTGGTGATCGCCAACGACCCGGACGCCGACCGTTGCGCGGTGGCCGTCCCGCTGCCGGACGGCGGCTACCGGATGCTGCGCGGCGACGAGGTCGGCGCGCTGCTCGCCGTCCACCTGCTGGACCGCGGTGCCACCGGGGCGTTCGCCTGCTCGATCGTCTCCTCGACCCTGCTCGGCACGATCGCGGCCGACCGCGGGGTCCGGTTCGCGCAGACCCTCACCGGGTTCAAGTGGATCTCCCGCGTCGAGGGGCTGGCGTTCGGGTACGAGGAGGCGCTCGGGTACTGCGTCGACCCGGCCGGCGTCCGGGACAAGGACGGCATCTCGGCCGCGCTGCTCGTCGCCGAGCTGGCCGCCGAGCAGAGGGCGAAGGGCCGCACCCTGCTGGACGTGCTGGACGACGTGGAGCGGCGCTACGGCGTCCACGCCACCGACCAGCTGTCGGTCCGGGTCGAGGACCTGTCGGTCATCACCGCGGCCATGGACCGGCTGCGCTCGGCACCCCCGTCGGCCCTCGGGGGGCGGGCCGTGGTAGCCATGGACGACCTCGCGCAGGGCGTCGACGGGCTGCCGCCGACGGACGGCCTGCGGCTGCAGCTCGAGGGCGGCGCGCGGGTGGTCGTGCGGCCGTCCGGCACCGAGCCCAAGCTCAAGGCCTACCTCGAGGTCGTCGTCCCGATCAGCGCGTCGCTGGCGGCCGCCCGCGACGCGGCCGCCACCCGGATCGCCGCCATCAAGGCCGACCTCCAGTCGAACCTGTCAGGGTGAGGGCCAGCGATACGTCGTCCTCACCCTGACAAGTCGGGGAGGTCGGTGCGCAGGACGGCGTAGCAGACCAGGTCGTGCCGACCGTCCCGGCGCACCTGGGCGCCGCGCTGCACACCCTCCCGGCGAAACCCGGCCGCCTCCAGCGCCCGCTGCTCGGCCAGGTTGTCAACGTCCGTGCTGGCCTCGACCCGGACGACGGAGGTCGTCGCGAACAGGTACTCGGCCAGCATCCGCTGGGCGCGGGAGCCGATCCCCCGCCCTCGGGCGGCAGGCACCAGGGCGATACCGATGTTCCAGGCCAGGCAGCCTGGAGTCGGCCCGTACCAGACCGCGTGCCAGGTCACGTCCCCCACGACGGTGCCGTCCGCCTCGACGAGCAGCCGGCCGACGTCGCTGGCCGCCTGCGGGTCGAACTCACCATTCCAGTCGTCCCACTCCGACGAGGTGTCCGGCCGTTCCTCGCCCGGCTGCTGCGGCCGGAGCCGGAGGTAGGGCTCCCGTCCGGCTGCGCTTCCCATGACGCACATTGTGCCTGGCAACTACGATCGCGAGGGTGACCATGGCCGCGATCGACCTGACCGGGCGGATCGGCGAGATCACGACGTCGGACGCCGCGCTGCGACGGTTCCTGCACGGACTCCCCGGGGTGGACCAGGTCGGCGCGGACGCCCGCGCGGCCGATCTCGCCACCCGGTCCATCAAGACCACCGCCAAGGCGACCGCCCTCGACCTGGCGATCTCGATGATCGACCTGACCACGCTCGAGGGCATGGACACCCCAGGCAAGGTGCGCGGCCTGTGCGCCAAGGCGATGCGGCCGGACCCGATGGACCCGACCACTCCCCCGGTGGCGGCGATCTGCGTCTACACCGACATGGTCGGGGTGGCCAAGGAGGCGCTGCGCGGCAGCGGGGTCAAGGTGGCCGCTGTCGCCACCGCCTTCCCGTCCGGCCGCGCGTCGCTCGACGTGAAGCTGCTCGACACCGGGGACGCCGTGGCCGCGGGCGCCGACGAGATCGACATGGTGATCGACCGGGGCGCCTTCCTCACCGGGCGGTACCTGGACGTGTTCGACGAGATCGTCGCCGTCAAGGCGGCCTGCGGGGCCGCCCACCTGAAGGTCATCCTGGAGACCGGGGAGCTGCAGACCTACGACAACGTCCGGCGGGCCTCCTGGCTGGCCATGCTGGCCGGCGGCCACTTCATCAAGACGTCCACCGGCAAGATCGAGCCGGCCGCCACGGCTCCGGTCACCCTGGTCATGCTGCAGGCGGTGCGGGACTTCCGCGAGGCCACCGGCCGGCAGGTCGGCGTGAAGGCGGCCGGCGGCATCCGCACCAGCAAGGACGCCATCCGCTACCTGGTGCTGGTCAACGAGATCGTCGGCGAGGACTGGCTGGACCCCGACTGGTTCCGGCTGGGGGCCTCCAGCGTGCTCAACGACCTGCTGATGCAGCGCACCAAGCTGGCCACCGGCCGCTACAGCGGTCCCGACTACTTCACCTTGGACTGACGCCGCATGGGAACCGTCTTCGAGTACGCCCCGGCCCCGGAGTCCCGGGCCGTCGTCACCCTGCAGCCGTCCTACGGGCTGTTCATCGACGGCGCGTTCGTCGACCCGGCCGACGGGTCCGCCTTCACGACCGTCAACCCGGCCACCGAGGAGGTCCTCGCCGAGGTCGGCGAGGCCGGCGCCGCCGACGTGGACCGCGCCGTGAAGGCCGCGCGCCGCGCGTACACCCGCACCTGGTCGCGGATGTCCGGCCGGGAGCGCGGCAAGTACCTGTTCCGGATCGCCCGGATCATCCAGGAGCGGGCCCGCGAGCTCGCCGTCCTGGAGACGCTGGACAACGGCAAGCCGATCCGCGAGTCCCGCGACGTCGACGTGCCGCTCGTCGCGGCGCACTTCTTCTATTACGCGGGCTGGGCGGACAAGCTCGACCACGCCGGGTTCGGGCCGCACCCGCGCCCGCTCGGGGTGGCCGCCCAGGTCATCCCGTGGAACTTCCCGCTGCTCATGCTGGCCTGGAAGGTTGCCCCCGCGCTGGCCGCCGGGAACACCGTGGTGCTCAAGCCGGCCGAGACTACGCCACTCACGGCGCTGCGGTTCGCCGAGATCTGCCAGCAGGCCGACCTGCCAGCGGGGGTGGTGAACATCGTCACCGGTGCCGGCCGCACCGGACAGTCGCTGGTCGAGCACCCGGACGTCGACAAGGTCGCGTTCACCGGGTCGACCGAGGTGGGCCGCCTGATCGCGCGCGCGGTGGCCGGGTCGCGCAAGAAGGTCACCCTCGAGCTCGGCGGCAAGGCCGCGAACATCGTGTTCGACGACGCGCCGGTCGACCAGGCAGTCGAGGGCATCGTGCGAGGGGTCTTCTTCAACCAGGGCCACGTCTGCTGCGCAGGCACCCGGCTGCTCGTGCAGGAGTCGGTGGCCGACGAGGTGCTGCGCTCGCTCAAGCGCCGGTTGGGCACGCTGCGGCTGGGCGACCCGATGGACAAGAACTCCGACATCGGGGCGATCAACTCCGCCGTCCAGCTGGAGCGGATCGTGACCATGAGCAAGGTCGGCGAGGCCGAGGGAGCGCAGCGCTGGTCGGCGCCGTGCGCACTGCCGGACCGTGGCTACTGGTTCCCGCCCACGGTCTTCACCGGCGTCTCGCAGGTGCACCGGATCGCGCGGGAGGAGATCTTCGGGCCGGTGCTCTCGGTGCTGACCTTTCGGACGCCGAAGGAGGCGCTGGCCAAGGCCAACAACACGCCGTACGGGCTGTCCGCCGGGGTGTGGACGGACAAGGGCTCCCGGATCTTGTACATGGCCCAGCACCTGCGGGCCGGCGTGGTGTGGGCCAACACGTTCAACCACTTCGACCCGACGTCGCCGTTCGGCGGGTACAAGGAGTCCGGCCACGGCCGCGAGGGCGGCCGGCACGGTCTGGAGGCCTACCTCGATGTCTAGGCTCGATGTCCGCAAGACCTACAAGCTCTACGTCGGCGGGGCGTTCCCCCGGTCGGAGAGCGGGCGCTCCTACGAGGTGACCGACGCCAAGGGTCGGTTCCTGGCCAACGCCGCCCTGGCCTCCCGCAAGGACGCCAGGGACGCTGTGGTGGCGGCCCGCAAGGCCTTCCCCGGGTGGTCCGGCGCGACCGCCTACAACCGCGGCCAGGTGCTCTACCGGGTGGCCGAGGTGATGGAGGGCCGCCGCGACCAGTTCGCGGCCGAGGTCGCGGCGGCGGAGGGCCTCACGGCGGCCCCTGCCCGGTCCGCCGTCGAGGCGGCGATCGACCGGCTGGTCTGGTACGCCGGCTGGTCGGACAAGGTGGCGCAGGTGGCCGGTTCGGCCAACCCGGTGGCCGGGCCGTTCTTCAACTTCTCGGTGCCCGAGCCGACCGGAGTGGTCGCCGTGGTCGCCCCCCAGCGGTCCGCGCTGCTCGGCCTGGTCAGCGTGGTCGCCCCGGCCGTGGTGACCGGAAACACCGCCGTCGTCCTCGCATCGCAGACCATGCCGTTGCCGGCCGTCACCTTCGGGGAGGTGCTCGCGACCTCCGACGTCCCCGGTGGCGTGGTGAACATCCTGACCGGACGGGTCGCCGAGGTCGCGCCGTGGCTGGCCTCGCACATGGACGTCAACGGCATCGACCTGACCGGCGCCGGTCTGGACGCCGTCGACCTCGAGGCGGCTGCCGCCGAGAACCTCAAGCGGGTCCGGCGCCCGGCCGACCCGGACGCCGACTGGGCCGCCGACCCGGGCACCGGGCCGATGCTGGCCTTCCTGGAGACCAAGACGGTCTGGCACCCGGTCGGGTTGTAGGCCGCGGAGGGGCCGGTCGCGCGGGTCGTGCTGCGGCTGGCGCCGATGGCGACCGGCAGCGGACCGCCCAGGCGCTCAGAGCCGCTGCAGCGCCGCGTACCCCGGCTTGATCACCGAGTCGATCAGGGCCAGCCGCTCGTCGAACGGCAGGAAGGCCGACTTCATCGCGTTGATCGTGAACCACTGCAGGTCCGGGACGCCGTAGCCGAACGTCTCGCTGAGGGCGTGCAGCTCGTGCGTCATCGACGTCCCGCTCATGAGCCGGTTGTCGGTGTTCACGGTGACCCGGAACCGCAGCCGGGTGAGCAGCCCGATCGGGTGCTCGGCGAGCGAGGCGGCGGCACCGGTCTGCAGGTTCGACGTCGGGCACATCTCCAGCGGGATCCGCTTGTCTCGCACGTACTGGGCCAGCCGGCCCAGGGTGACCCGGCCATCGTCGTGCACCGTGATGTCGTCCGCGATGCGCACGCCGTGGCCGAGCCGGTCCGCCCCGCACCACTGCAGCGCCTCCCAGATCGACGGCAGCCCGAACGCCTCGCCGGCGTGGATCGTGAAGTGCGCGTTCTCCCGGCGCAGGTACTCGAAGGCGTCCAGGTGCCGGGTCGGCGGGAAGCCGGCCTCCGCGCCGGCGATGTCGAAGCCCACCACGCCGCCGTCGCGGAACCGCACGACGAGCTCGGCGATCTCCCGGGAGCGGGCTGCGTGCCGCATCGCCGTGAGCAGGGTGCGCACCACGATCGGGGTGCCGGCGGCCGCCGCCCGGCGCTCGCCCTCCTGGAAGCCGTCCAGCGCCGCCTGCACGACGTCGTCCAGGGACAGCCCACCGGCCAGGTGCAGCTCGGGGGCGAACCGGACCTCGGCGTAGACGACGCCGTCGGCCGCCAGGTCCTCGGCGCACTCCCGCGCCACCCTGGTCAGTGCGGTGCGGGTCTGCAGCACCCCGACCGTGTGCTCGAAGGTCTGCAGGTAGCGCTCCAGCGAGCCGGAGTCGCAGGCCGCGACGAACCAGCGGGCCAGCCCGTCGGGGTCGTCGGTGGGCAGCCGGCCGTAGCCCTGCTCGGCGGCCAGCTGGACGACGGTCGAGGGGCGCAGCCCGCCGTCGAGGTGATCATGGAGCAGGACCTTGGGGGCGCGGCGGACCAGATCCTCAGAAAGCGGCACGCAGGTGAGGCTATCGGCCTCAACCCCCCGGCCGTCCCTACCGATGAGGTCCTCATGCGCTTCACGTCGGAGGAGACCCGGGTCATCCGGCCGGCCGCTGTGCTCGACCAGCGGACGGCCGCGCGGGTTCTTCACGAGCTGGCCCGCCTCGACGTCGGCAAGGGCGGCATCTGGAACGCCACCTCGTCGCTGTGGCAGCGCTACGACCAGGCGTGGAACGGACCTGGGGGTGCCCGCGGGTCGGCCCAGCTGATCGGGTCGATCGCGGTGATGTACGACTCCCCGAACCGGCACCAGATCACGATCTACAAGGTCACGGTGAGCCCGCACGGGCTGGAGCTCGGCTGGACCGTGGACTCGCTGTGCGACGACGCACTGTCCTGGGTGGGCCTCACCCTGGACAGCTGCCCGCGCGCCGAGCTGATGACCCCGCCGGCCCACGACCCCTTCAAGCGCACCCCCGTCACCCCTGCATGACGGGTCCCTTCTGTGCGCAAGGTGCCAGATCTCTACCCTTCATGGGCAGGCATGAAGGCTGGGTCGGTGCAGCCTTGCGCACAGAAGGGACCCTTCATCCGGGTCTGGGGGGTAGGCCGGGTCAGCGGTTGACGCTGGACATGTCGGCGTAGCGGAAGCCGGCCACCGAACCGGGCGGGACGGCGGCCGCCAGCCACTCCAGGTCCCCGGCCGTGAGCTCGACGGCCACGGCCGCGGCGTTCTCCTGCAGGTAGGCGCGCCGCTTCGTGCCCGGGATCGGCACCACGTCCGGGCCCTGCGCGAGCACCCAGGCCAGCGCCAGCTGGCCCGGGGTGACCCCCTTCTCCGCGGCCAGCGCCCGGACCCCGGCCACCAGCGCCGCGTTGTGCGCGAAGTTGTCCTTCGAGAACCGCGGGTCGCTCGCCCGGAAGTCCCCGGCCGGGACGTCGTCGACCGAGCCGAACCGCCCGGTCAGGAAGCCGCGGCCCAGCGGGCTGTAGGCGACCAGCCCGATGCCCAGCTCACGCAGGGTCGGCAGGACCTCCGCCTCGACGTCGCGCGCCCACAGCGAGTACTCGGTCTGGACGGCGGTGATCGGGTGCACCGCGTGCGCCCGCCGAATCGTCGTGGCCGCCGCCTCGGACAGCCCCAGGTGCGCCACCTTCCCCGCGGCGACCAGCTCGGCCATCGCCCCGACCGTCTCCTCGATCGGCACGGACAGGTCCACCCGGTGCTGGTAGTACAGGTCGATCCGCTCCACCCCGAGCCGCTGCAGCGAAGCGTCGCAGGCCGACCGCACGTACTCGGGGCGGCCGCTGATCCCCAGCCGGGCCCCCGACTCGTCCCGGACGATGCCGAACTTCGTCGCGACCACGACGTCGTCGCGCCGGCCGGCGACCGCCCGGCCCACCAGCCGCTCGTTGGTGAACGGCCCGTACATGTCGGACGTGTCCAGGAAGGTCACCCCGAGGTCCAGCGCGCGCTGGATCGTGGCCAGCGACTCGCCGTCGTCGCCGGGGCCGTAGAAGTCCGACATGCCCATGCAGCCGAGTCCCTCGGCGGAGACGGCGAGGGCGGCCGGGCCGCGGCCCAGGGTGCGCACCGGCACTGCCGTCATGCCACGCCCTCCGGGTCGCGGTGCGCCAGGTCCGGGCCGAACGCCGGCACGCACACCGCTACGTACTCGGCGCCGTCCGGCTCCGGGGTGGTGTAGCGCACCCGCTCCCCGGCCCTGGTCAGCACGACCTGGCCCGCGCCGACGTCGAGCACCCCGCCGTCGTGCTCCACCCGGACGACACCACGCAGCACAAGCGTCACCTCGTCGAACTCGGGGGTCTGGGCCGGCTCCTCCCAGCCACCGGGGGCCACCATCCGGGCCACCGACACGTCAGCGGTGCCCGTGGTGACCCGGCCGACGAACTCGTCGATGACCTTGCCGCCGGGGACCGGGATCCGCGTGGGGGCAGTGACCAGCTCGGGCATCAGGCTCCGATCGTCTCGATGAGCAGGGGCAGCGGACGGGTCGGCCCGTCCACCTCGATCCCGCCGACCAGCGCCTCGACGGCGCGGGCGAACCGGTCCGGGTCGTCCGCGTGCAGAGTGAGCAGCGGCTCTCCGGCCCGCACCGGCGCCCCCGGTTTGGCGTACAGGACCACGCCCGCGCCGGCCGACACCGGGTCCTCCTTGCGGGCCCGCCCGGCCCCGAGCCGCCAGGCGCACAGGCCGACGGCCAGCGCGTCCAGCCGGGTCAGCGTCCCGGTGGCGGGCGCGGGGACGACGAGGGTCTCGGCGGCGCGCGGGAGCGGGGCCAGCGGGTCACCGCCCTGGGCCCGGACCATGGCCCGCCACGCGTCCATGGCCGACCCGTCGGCCAGCCGGTCGGCCGGGTCCACGTCGGTGACCCCGGCCCCGCGCAGCATCTCCCTGGCCAGTGCCAGGGTCAGCTCGACGACGTCGGCCGGGCCACCGCCTTCGAGCACCTCGACCGACTCGGCGACCTCGAGGGCGTTGCCCGCCGTGCGGCCGAGCGGGGTGTCCATAGCCGTGAGCAGGGCCACCGTGCGGATGCCAGCGTCGCGGCCGAGCCCGACCATCGTCTCGGCCAGCTCCCGGGCCCGGTCGACGTCCTTCATGAACGCCCCGGAGCCCACCTTGACGTCGAGCACGAGCGCCCCGGTGCCCTCGGCGATCTTCTTGCTCATGATCGAGCTGGCGATCAGCGGGATCGCCTCGACGGTGCCGGTGACGTCGCGCAGCGCGTAGAGCTTCTTGTCCGCCGGGGCCAGCCCGCTGCCGGCCGCGCAGATGACCGCCCCGACGTCGCGCAGCTGGGCGAGCATCTCGTCGTTGGACAGCGCGGCCCGCCAGCCCGGGATCGACTCCAGCTTGTCCAGCGTGCCGCCGGTGTGTCCCAGCCCTCGGCCGGACAGCTGCGGCACGGCCACCCCGCAGGCGGCCACGAGCGGCGCCAGCGGCAGGGTGATCTTGTCGCCCACCCCGCCGGTGGAGTGCTTGTCCGCGGTCGGCCGGTCCAGCCCGGACCAGTCCATCCGCTCCCCGCTGCGGATCATCGCGTCGGTCCACCGCGCGATCTCCCGGCGTCCCATACCGTTGAGCAGGATGGCCATGGCCAGCGCCGACATCTGCTCGTCGGCCACCGCGCCGCGGGTGTACGCGTCCACGACCCAGTCGATCTGCTCGTCGGTGAGCTCGCCGCCGTCCCGCTTGGCCACGATGACGTCGACCGCGGCGAACGGCTCGCTCACCGGTGCTCCTCCAGGGTGTCCGGGCCAAACGCGTCCGGGAGCACCTCGCTCATCGGGAGCACCCCGCGCGCGGTCGCCAGCTGCATGGTCGGCCCGCCGTTCTCCCACAGCAGCTGCCGGCATCGCCCGCACGGCATGAGCAGGGCCCCGTGCTGGTTGACGCAGACGACGGCCAGCAGCCGGCCGCCGCCGGTGGCGTGCAGCGCCGAGACCAGGCCGCACTCGGCGCACAGCCCCACGCCGTACGACGCGTTCTCGACATTGCAGCCGACCACCACGCGGCCGTCGTCGACCAGCCCGGCCGCACCCACCTTGAACTGCGAGTACGGCGCGTAGGCCCGGCCCATGACGTCGATGGCCGCCGCGCGCAGCGCCACCCAGTCGACGGCGGTCACCCGCCTTCACCGCGTCGGTACACCAGCCCGTCGGCGGCCGGCATCCGCAGCCGCTGCGAGGCCAGCGACAGCACCAGCAGCGTGGTGATGTACGGCGTCATGTAGGTGACCTGCTGCGGCAGGTCGGAGGTGGCCAGGAACCAGGCCAGGATCACCGCGGCCAGCGCCGCCATCACGCTCGCCGAGATCACCTTGCGGCGCGCCGCGTACGTCACCGCGAGCAAGGCCAGCAGGACGACGGCCAGCAGCAGCAAGGCGTGGACGGCGTCCGCGCTGCGCAGCTGCATGGCGTCGGTGTAGCCGAACAGCAGGGCACCCGCGGCCAACCCACCGGGCCGCCAGTTGCCGAAGATCATGGCGGCCAGGCCGATGTAGCCGCGGCCACCCGTCTGCCCCTCCCGGTAGATCCCGGCCGCGACGATCGCCAGGAACCCCCCGCCGAACCCGGCCAGCGCGCCCGAGGTGACGACCGCGATGTACTTGTACTTGTACACGTTCACGCCGAGCGACTCCGCTGCGTGCGGCGCCTCGCCGCAGGACCGCAGCCGCAGCCCGAAGGCGGTCCGCCACAGCACCCAATACGTCAGCGGGAGCAGCAGGACGGCGATGATCGTCAGGTAGGAGACCTGGTAGGTGACGCCCTTGAGGACACCCGCGAGGTCGGACACGAGGAACCAGTGGTGGTTCTCGATACTGCCCATCGCGGAGGAGAAGCCCGGGATGGTCACCGTGCCCATCGACTTGATCCCCGGCGACTGGGTGGGGCCACCGCCCGCCTTCCCGGTGAACGCGATCGCCGAGAGGTACTGCGTCACACCCAGCCCGAGGATGTTGATGGCGACGCCGGACACGATCTGGTCGACCCCGAAGGTGATGGTCGCGACCGCGTGCACCAGCCCGCCGAGGGCACCGAAGGCGACCGCAGCGAGCACTCCCGCCCACGCGCTCCACTGGGAGCCGGCCCACCCGGCGCCCCAGGTCCCGAGGATCATCATGCCCTCGAGACCGATGTTGACCACGCCGGACCGCTCCGACCACAGGCCGCCAAGGCCGGCCATGCCGATCGGCACTGCCAGCCCGACCGCCGCGCCGACGGTGCCACTGGAGATCAGGTCCCCCGCGCCGGTGACCAGGCGGACGAGCGACATGACCAGCAGCAGGCCGACCCCGAACACGGTGAGCCGGATCCAGCGGTTGGCCAGCCACGGCATTGCGCCGGCAGCTCCTCGGGTCTTGTTGGTGAGCTCGGTGACGCTCATGCCGCCACCCCCGCTGCCGCAGCCGCGGACTCCTCGGCAGCGAGCCGCCGTCCGACCTCACGCTGCTGCTGGGCCAGACCGTAGCGGCGGACCAGCTCGTAGGCGATCACCACGGCGAGCACGATGACCCCCTGCATGATCGTGACGATCTCCTTGGAGACGCCCCCGAGGTCGAGGATCTGGCGGGAGGTGTCCAGGAACGCCCACAGCAGCGCGCCGAAGGCGATCCCGATGGGGTTGTTGCGCCCCAGCAGAGCGATGGCGATCCCGGTGAAGCCCAGGCCGGCCGGGAAGTCCAGCGAGTAGGTGTAGGACGCGCCGAGCAGCTGCGGGATTCCGACCAGGCCGGCGACCGCACCGGAAAGGAGCATGCTGACCAGCACCATGCGCTTGACGTTGACGCCGCTGGCCACCGCAGCAGGCTCGGAGCGTCCGGTGGCGCGCAGGTCGAAGCCGAACCGGGTGCGGCCGAGCAGGAACCAGTAGCCGACGCCCATGACGACCGCGAGCAGGATAAGGCCGTAGACCTGCTGGGTGGTCCCAGGCAGGAGCGAGATCCCCGGGACCTGGCCGGAGGCGGGGATCGGCTTGGTCCCGATGTTGTTCGACCCCTGCACCGAGACCGCGAGCCGGCCAGGGGTCAGCAGGTAGGCCACGACGCCCGTGGCGATGAAGTTGAGCATGATCGTCGAGATGACCTCGCTGACCCCCCGGGTCACCTTCAGCAGCCCGGCGATGCCGGCCCACATCGCGCCCACCACCATCGCGATGGCGATGGTCACGATCTGCCCGAAGGGCGCCGGCAGGACGACCGAGCCGGCGAACGCGGCGGCGATCATCGCGGCCAGCCGGTACTGCCCGTCGACACCGATGTTGAACAGGTTCATCCGAAAGCCGATGGCCACGGCGAGCGCCGACAGGTAGTAGGTCGTGGCCAGGTTGAGCGTGAGCACCTGGCTGCGGGGCTGGAACCCGTAGTTGACCATGTCCCGGAACACGCCGAACGGTGGGTGGCCCGAGATCACCAGGATGACCGACACGAGGGCGAGCGAGAACACGATCGCCAGTACCGGCGCCGCGACGGCGAGCAGGAAGCGCCTCACGCGGCCTCACCCCCCACACCGGTCATCGCCGAGCCGAGCTGCTCGGGGGTGACCGTCGCCGGGTCGGCACTGGCGACCAACCGGCCACGCAGCAGCACCCGCAGGCTGTCCGACAGGCCGATCAGCTCGTCCAGGTCGGCCGAGATGAGCAGCACGCCCAGCCCCTTGGCACGCGCATCCTTGAGCAGGTCCCAGATGGCCGCCTGGGCGCCGACGTCGACGCCCCGCGTGGGATGTGCCGCGACCAGCACCTTCGGGTCACCGCTCATCTCCCGGCCCACGATGAGCTTCTGCTGGTTTCCACCCGACAGCGACGAGGCCAGCACCTCGATGCCCGGCGTGCGCACGTCGTACTCGCGCACGATCCGCTCGGTGTCCGCCCTGGCGCCGCGACGGTCGATAAGGGCCCCCTTGGCGTTGGGCGGCGTGGTCTGGTGGCCCAGCATCCGGTTCTCCCACAGCGGGGCCTCCAGCAGCAGGCCGTGGCGCGTGCGGTCCTCGGGGATGTAGCCCATCCCCTCCTCACGCCTCCGCCGGGTCGACCAGTGGGTCACGTCGGTGTCGTCGAACAGCACCCGCCCGTCCGAGGCGGTCCGCATCCCCATGATCGTCTCGACCAGCTCCACCTGACCGTTGCCCTCGACGCCCGCGATCCCCAGCACCTCACCCTGGTGGATGGTGAACGAGATGTCGTCGAGCAGCAGCCGCTCCCCCGGGCCGGCCAGCGACAGGTGCTCGACCGTGAGCACTGGCACGTCGGTCACGGTGGACTCACGGGTCTCCGGAGAGGGCAGCTCGGAGCCGACCATCAGCTCGGCCAGCTGGCGGGCCGTGACCTCGGCGGGGTCGACGGTCGCGACCGTCGTCCCGGCCCTGATCACCGTGATCGTGTCGGCGACCGACAGCACCTCGTCCAGCTTGTGCGAGATGAAGATGACGGTCAGTCCCTGCTGCTTCAGCTCGCGCAGCGCGTCGAAGAGGTCGTCGACCTCCTGCGGGACGAGCACCGACGTGGGCTCGTCCAGGATCAGCGTCTTCGCCCCCCGGTAGAGCACCTTGAGGATCTCCACCCGCTGCCGGTCTCCGACCCCGAGGTCCTCGAGCAGCTCGTCCGGATCCACGTCGAGGCCGTACCGCTGGCCGATCTCGTCGATCTGCGCCCGCGCCGCGTCGAAGTCGATCCGCCAGCCGCTCGTGGGCTCCTGGCCCAGGATGACGTTCTCCAGCACGGTGAGGTTGTTCGCCAGCATGAAGTGCTGGTGCACCATGCCCACGCCGCGCGCGATGGCGTCGGATGGCGAGTGCATGACGACCGGCTCGCCGTCGATGAGCACCTCGCCCTCGTCCGGCTTGTGCATCCCGTAGAGGGTGTTCATCAGGGTCGACTTGCCCGCGCCGTTCTCGCCGACGATGGCGTGCACCGTGCCGCGCCGCACGACCAGGTCGATGTCATGGTTGGCCACCACACCGGGGAACCGCTTGGTGATCCCGCGGAGCTCGACGGCAGGAGCCGCGGCGGACTGCGTGTCGGGACTGATGGCCAGCCTCCTCGCTTCTGCGGTGGTACGGGCCCGACGGATCGGGCCCGGTTCGGACGCTATCGCGTCCGGACCGGGCCCGGGAGGAACCCGTCGCAGATTGGTTACGGCGTCGTCGGGACGGTGATCGCGCCGGACTTGATCTGCTCCGCGGCCGCGTCCGCCTTCGCCTCATACGGCTGGACGGCCGAGTTCGACTTCGAGTAGCCGACGCCGTCCTTCTTCAGGTCGAAGGTCTGCACGCCGGTGAGCGGCGAGCCGTCGACGGCCGACTTGATGAAGTTATAGACCGCGGTGTCGACCCGCTTGATCATCGAGGTGAGGATGACATCCTTCACGTCAGCCGACGCGGTGAGGTACTGGTCGGAGTCCACACCGATGGCCAGCTTGCCGGAGGCCTTGGCCGCCTTGAACACACCGCTGCCGGAGCCGCCAGCGGCCGCGAAGACCACGTCGGCCCCTGCGTCGTACATGCCCTGCGCCGCGGTCTGGCCCTTGTCCGGCGCGTTGAAGCCGGAGAAGTCCGGGGGCTGCGTCAGGTACTTGACCTGGACCTTGATGCTCGGGTTGATCGACTTCGCACCGGCGGTGTAGCCCGCCTCGAACTTCTGCAGCAGAGGGGTGAGCACCCCACCGATGTACCCAATGTTGCCGGTCTTCGACGCCTGGGCCGCGATCACGCCGACGAGGTAGGAGCCCTCGTTCTCCGCGAACACGAGGTTCGCCACGTTTTTCGCCGAGAAGCTGGAGTCGTCGATGATGGCGAAGTTGACTTTGGGGTACTCGGCCGCGACCTTCTTGGTGGCGGTCGCGTAGGCGAACCCGACGGCGATGACCGGGTTGTACCCGCCGGCGGCAAGCAGCCGCAGCCGCTCCTCCTTCTGGGCGTCGGTCTCGCCGACGACCGCGGACAGCTCCTTGGTCTGGATGCCGAAGTCGGTCTTCGCCTTGTCCAGCCCCACTGCGGCAGCGTCGTTGAACGACTTGTCGCCACGGCCGCCGACGTCGTACGCAAGACCGACCTTGATGTTGGACGTTGCCGCGGGGCTGCCACTGGTACCCGCACCGCCGCCACTGCTGCTGCTGCTGCCACAGGCAGCCAGCGCCAACGCGCCGGCAACCGCCAGGGCGGCCACCTTCATGACCCTGCGCAAGAGGTACTCCTTCGTCCGATGCACCCCGGCAGCGGGTGCTCACGACCGCGCCTCGCGGGCGCGCTGTTGATGACCGCGGAGGTCGCGGCGTCCTTGCGAGCGTATTCCTCGAGGGGGGCCGATCCGGCCGGACGAAGGTCCTTATCCAGACTGTTACCAGACCGAGAGCAGGGCCGATCCGGACAGCAGCCGCACACCGATCGCAATCGCCCGCTCGTCCACGTCGAAGCCGCCCTGGTGCAGGTCCCTGGACACCTCGTCCCCCGGCCGGCGAACCCCCAGCCGGGCCAGCGCACCGGGCACCTTGTCGAGGTACCAGGCGAAGTCCTCCCCGCCGAGGCTCTGCTCCACCTGGACGACGCTGTGCTCCCCGACCAGCCGCTGCGCCGCGGACTCCAGCACCCCCACCGCCGCCGCGTCGTTCACCACAGGCGGCACCCCCCGGATGTACTCGACCTGCACCCGGACTCCATAGGGGGAGGCGACCGTCCGCACCGCCTCCTCGACGACGTCCGGAGCGCTCGCCCAGGCGGCCGCGTCCAACGAGCGGACCGTGCCCTCGACCTCGCCGGCCTGCGGGATCACGTTGTGCGCCCCGCCTGCCTGGATCCGCCCCCAGACGAGCGACAGCCCCGCGCGCGGGTCGACCCGGCGGGACAGCACAGCGGGGACGTCGGTCACCACCCGGGCCAGCGCGTACACCAGGTCAGCGGTCAGGTGGGGGCGGGCCGTGTGCCCGCCGGGGCCGGCCAGCCGCACCCGCACGTGGTCAGACGAGCCGGTGATCGGACCCACCCGAAGGCCCACGGTCCCGACGTCGGCCCGGGGGTCGCAGTGGACGGCGTAGATGCCGGACACCCCGTCCAGCGCGTTCACCGCAAGGACGTCGAGCGCACCCCCGGGGTTAGTCTCCTCCGCCGGCTGGAAGACCAGCCGGACCCGGCCCGGCAGCTGCCCGGCGCGGTCGAGGTCGGCGAGCACCAGTCCGGCGCCGAGCACGACGACCGTGTGCACGTCGTGGCCGCAGGCGTGGCACCGCCCGGGCACGGTGGACCGGTAGGGGACGTCCTTCTCGTCATCGATGGGCAGCGCGTCCAGGTCGGCGCGCAGCGCGGTGGCCGGCTCGCCCGAACCCACGTCGCACACCAGCCCGCTGCCGCCGGGCAGCAACCGGGGAGCCAGCCCGGCCGCTTCGAGCCGCTCGCGGACCAGCCGGGTGGTGCGCACCTCGGCCCGGCCCAGCTCAGGGTGCGCGTGCAGGTCACGGCGCAACGCGACCAGCTCGTCGGCGTACCCGGCGACCAGGGCGGGGATCTGCGCGAGGACGGCGTCCAGGTCGGTCGGTGCGGGTGCCGGGTCCACCCCGGCAGGCTAGTACCGGCTCGTCCTGGCTAGTCCTCGCCGGGCCCCGGCCCCGGCTCCGGCTGCCGCGGCCCCTGGACCTGCGCCGACTCGGACCGCGCCCACGTCCCGGTCAGCTCGCTGGCGTGCTGGAAACGGGCGGCCTCGTCCGGTCGCTGCGCGCGGCGCAGCAGGACGACCACCGCGCCCACGAGGAGCACGACCACGGCAGCGATCACGAGCAGCGTCATGGGTCAACCGTGACAAATCGGCTGAATCCGGTCAAGACGCGGCGTGGCTGCACTCCGGTCAGAACGCGTCGTTGGGCCGGTACGTTCCCCACACGTTGCGCAGCGCGTCGGACACCTCGCCCACCGTGGCGCGCGCGGCGAGCGCGGTCCGCATCGGGCGCAGCACGTTGTCGCTGCCCTGCGCCGCGGCCCGGACGGCGTCCAGGGCCGCGGTCACCGACCCGTTGTCGCGGTCGGCCCGCAGGCGGGCCAGCCGCTCGCCCTGCTCCGCCTCGATCGCCGGGTTGACCCGCAGCGGCTCGTAGTGCTCCTCCTCGTCGAGGGTGAACCGGTTCACCCCCACGACGACCCGCTCCCCCGAGTCGATGGAGGTGGCCACGTCGTAGGCGGACCGCTCGATCTCGCGCTTCTGGAAGCCCTGCTCGATCGCCGCAACCGCCCCACCGAGGTCCTCCACTCGGCCCATCAGGTCGCGGGCCGCTGCCTCGAGCTCGTCGGTCATCGACTCGATGACGTAGGAGCCGGCGAACGGGTCGACGGTGGCGGTCACATCGGTCTCGTAGGCCAGCACCTGCTGGGTGCGAAGCGCCAGCCGGGCCGCCTTCTCCGACGGCAGCGCGATGGCCTCGTCGAAGGAGTTGGTGTGCAGCGACTGGGTCCCGCCGAGGACCGCGGCCAGCCCCTGGACCGCGACCCGGACCAGGTTGACCTCCGGCTGCTGCGCGGTCAGCTGCACCCCCGCGGTCTGGGTGTGGAACCGCAGCATCATCGACTTCGGGTTCTTCGCACCGAACTGATCACGCATCACGTGCGCCCAGATCCGGCGGGCGGCCCGGAACTTGGCTACCTCCTCCAGCAACGTGGTGCGCGCCACGAAGAAGAACGCCAGCCGGGGGGCGAACTCGTCGACGTCCTGGCCGGACGCGACCGCGGCACGGACGTACTCGATCCCGTCGGCGAGGGTGAAGGCGATCTCCTGCGCCGGCGTCGCCCCGGCCTCGGCCATGTGGTACCCGGAGATGGAGATGGTGTTCCACCGCGGGATCTCCTCGCGGCAGTAGGCGAAGATGTCGGTGATCAGCCGCAGGGACGCCTTCGGCGGGTAGATGTAGGTGCCCCGCGCGATGTACTCCTTGAGGACGTCGTTTTGGATGGTCCCGGTCAGCTGCGCCGGCGCCACCCCCTGCTCCTCACCGACCAGCTGGTAGAGCAGCAGCAGCACGGCGGCCGGAGCGTTGATGGTCATGGACGTCGAGACCTGGTCCAGCGGGATGCCACCAAACAGCACCCGCATGTCCTCGACCGAGTCGATGGCGACGCCGACCTTGCCGACCTCGCCGTGGGCGATCGCGTTGTCGCTGTCGTACCCCATCTGGGTCGGCAGGTCGAAGGCCACCGACAGCCCGGTCTGCCCCGCCGCCAGCAGCTGGCGGTACCGGGCGTTCGACTCCCCCGCCGTGCCGAAGCCGGCGTACTGCCGCATGGTCCACGGCTTGCCGGTGTACATGGTCGGGTAGACGCCGCGGGTGTACGGGAACGCCCCTGGATCGCCGAGCTGCCCGGCCGGGTCCCACCCGGCCAGGGCGCCCGGGCCGTACACGGCCGGGATCGGGAGACCGGACTCGGTGCGGCGCTCGTCGCTCATGCTCCGTCAGCGTACTGACGACGTCCGCACCGCTGTGACGGGTGTGACACAGTCGGCGTACGCCGGCCGAGAGCACGTCGATACGATGTCGAAGTCCGGGCCCATCGTCCGGACCGGGCTGCTCCGCACGTTGGCGAAGCGCCTGTGGGCTCCGCGACGGAGGTACTGCCTTGGCCACCATGCCGGCAGGGACGATCTACCGGGGCCGGGAGGGCATGTGGTCCTGGGTGGCCCACCGAATCACCGGCGTCCTGACCTTCTTCTTCCTGTTCGCGCACGTGCTCGACACGGCGCTGGTGCGGGTCTCCCCCGACTCCTACGACCGGGTGATCGCGTCGTACAAGACGCCGATCGTCAACCTGCTCGAGGTCGCCCTCGTCGGCGCGGTCCTGTACCACGCGCTGAACGGGATCCGGGTGGTGCTCGTCGACTTCTGGTCGAAGGGGCCGCGCTACCACCGGGTCATGCTGTGGACCATCGTGGCCGCCTGGGTCGTGATCATGGTGCCCGGCGTCTACTTCATGCTGCAGCACACCGTGCAGTCGCTGTTCGGGAGCGCGTCATGAGCGCCGTCGAGCCGGCCCCGGCCCTGGAGGCCCCGCGCAGCCCGCGCCGGCAGCGCAGCCAGCAGCGCACCAACTTCGAGCTGTTCAGCTGGCTGTTCATGCGGATCTCGGGGCTGTTCTTGGTCGTGCTGGTCCTGGGTCACCTGCTGATCATGAACGTCCTGGACGGCGGGGTGCAGCGGATCAACTTCGGCTTCGTGGCCGGCCGCTGGGCCTCCCCGTTCTGGCAGGTCTGGGATCTGCTGATGCTCTGGCTCGCCGAGCTGCACGGAGCCAACGGGCTGCGGACCGTCATCAACGACTACGCGGAGCGGGACCAGACCCGCTTCTGGCTGAAGATGCTGCTGCTCGTCAGCACGGTGCTGATCGTGGCTCTCGGCACCCTGGTGATCTTCACCTTCGATCCGAACATCGGCTAGGGGCGCGCATGCAGACCCATTCGTACGACGTCGTCATCGTCGGAGCCGGCGGGGCCGGCATGCGGGCGGCCCTCGAGTCCGGCCAGCAGGCCCGCACCGCGGTGCTGACCAAGCTGTACCCGACCCGGTCCCACACCGGCGCGGCTCAGGGCGGCATGTGCGCCGCGCTGGCCAACGTCGAGGAGGACAACTGGGAGTGGCACACCTTCGACACGGTCAAGGGCGGTGACTACCTGGTCGACCAGGACGCCGCCGAGGTGATGTGCAGGGAGGCCATCGACGCGGTCCTCGACCTGGAGAAGATGGGGCTGCCGTTTTCCCGGACCCCTGAGGGCCGCATCGACCAGCGCCGGTTCGGCGGGCACACCCGCAACCACGGCGAGGCCGCCGTCCGGCGGGCCTGCTACGCGGCCGACCGCACCGGGCACATGATCCTGCAGACGCTGTTCCAGAACTGCGTGAAGCAGGGCGTCGAGTTCCACAACGAGTTCTACGTCCTCGACCTGCTGATGACCGACGGGCGCGCGGCCGGCGTGGTGGCCTACGAGCTGGCCACCGGTGAGCTGCACGTGTTCTCGGCCAAGTCCGTGGTCTTCGCCACCGGCGGCTTCGGCAAGGTGTTCAAGACGACGTCCAACGCGCACACCCTGACCGGGGACGGGATGGGCATCGTCTGGCGGCGCGGGCTGCCGCTCGAGGACATGGAGTTCTACCAGTTCCACCCGACCGGCTTGGCCGGACTCGGCATCCTGCTCACCGAGGGGGCCCGCGGCGAGGGTGGCATCCTGCGCAACTCCGAGGGCGAGCGGTTCATGGAGCGCTACGCCCCCACCATCAAGGACCTCGCCCCGCGCGACATGGTCTCCCGGGCCATCTACACCGAGGTCCGGCAGGGCCGCGGCGCCGGCCCGCACAAGGACTACGTGCTGCTCGACCTGACCCACCTGCCCCGCGAGCAGCTGGACGCCAAGCTGCCGGACATCACCGAGTTCTCCCGCACCTACCTGGGCATCGAGCCCTACACCGAGCCGGTGCCGATCTACCCGACCGCTCACTACGCCATGGGCGGCATCCCGACGAACATCAACGCCGAGGTGCTCCGGGACAACACCGACGTCGTGCCGGGGCTGTACGCGGCCGGCGAGGTCGCCTGCGTCTCCGTCCACGGCGCCAACCGGCTGGGCACCAACTCGCTGCTGGACATCAACGTGTTCGGCCGCCGGGCCGGCATCGCGGCGGCCGAGTACGCGACCGGGGCCTCGTTCGTCGACCTGCCGGAGAACCCGGCCAGCGAGGTCGAGGCGCTGCTCGGGCGGCTGGCCTCCAGCGAGGGCTCCGAGAAGGTGGGCCGGATCCGGTCCGAGCTGCAGCAGACGATGGACGACCACGCATCCGTGTACCGCACCGAGGCGACCTTGAAGCAGGCGGCCGCCGACATCGCCGCGCTGAAGGATCGCTACCAGCGGGTCACCGTGCAGGACAAGGGCAAGCGGTACAACACCGACCTGCTCGAGGCCGTCGAGCTCGGCTTCCTGCTCGACCTGGCCGAGGTGCTGGTCGTCGGCGCGCTGGCCCGGACCGAGTCCCGCGGCGGTCACTTCCGCGAGGACTACCCGACCCGGGACGACGTCAACTTCATGCGGCACACCATGGCCTACCGGGGTGCCGATGCCGAGGGCCACACCGAGATCCGGCTGGACTACAAGCCGGTGGCCGTGACCCGCTACCAGCCGATGGAGCGCAAGTACTGATGTCCACAGACACCCTGTCAGGCGGTCCGGTCGCCGGCGCCCAGCCCCAGCCCCAGGCGCCGCCGGCGGCGCAGCCGACCCCCGGCCGGATCCCGGTGCGGCTGAAGATCCGCCGGTACAACCCGGAGACCGACCCCGAGCCGCACTGGGAGCTGTACGAGATCGACTGCCTCCCGACCGACCGGCTGCTGGACGCACTGCACCAGGTCAAGTGGGAGATCGACGGCACCCTCACCTTCCGACGGTCCTGTGCCCACGGCATCTGCGGCTCCGACGCCATGCGCATCAACGGGCGCAACCGGCTGGCCTGCAAGACGCTGATCCGCGACCTCAGCCCCGAGCACGAGATCACCATCGAGGCGATCAAGGGCCTGGCCCTGGAGAAGGACCTCGTCGTCGACATGGAGCCGTTCTTCGCGGCGTACCGCGACGTCAAGCCGTTCCTCATCACCCACGGCCAGGAGCCCACCCGGGAGCGTCGGCAGTCCCAGGCCGACCGCGCGATCTTCGACGACACCACCAAGTGCATCCTGTGCGCCGCCTGCACGACGTCCTGCCCGGTGTTCTGGAACGACGCGCAGTACTTCGGACCGGCCGCGATCGTCAGCGCGCACCGGTTCATCTTCGACAGTCGGGACGAGGGCGCAGAGGAGCGGCTGCAGATCCTCAACGACCGCGAGGGGGTCTGGCGCTGTCGGACGACGTTCAACTGCACCGACGCGTGCCCGCGCGGGATCCAGGTGACCCAGGCGATCCAGGAGGTCAAGCGGGCCCTGCTGTTCCGTCGGATCTGACGAGCGGGGAGCCCCCAGGTACCCTGGGCGCCACCATGCGGCGCCTCTCCCACCGACTCGCGGCCACCCTCCTGGGCCTGGCCGCGCTGCTGGGTCTGCCGGCCGCGGCGCAGGCGGCCGACGTCGCGACCGGGCCCCTGGGCGGCCCGCTGCTCGGCAGCGCCGGGCTGGTCGTCGCACCCGGCACCGCCGCCCCGCCCAACATCAAGGCCAAGGCGTTCGTGCTGGTCGACGCCACGACCGGAACCGTGCTCGCGGCGCAAGACGCCCACGGGCGGTTCCGGCCCGCGAGCACGCTGAAGACGCTCACCGCGGTCACCCTGCTGCCGCTGCTCGACCCGGCCACCGTCTACACCGCGGTGTACGACGACGCGGCCGCCGAGGGCAGCAAGGCTGGGATCGTCCCGGGGGGCACCTACACCGTCGACCAGCTGTTCGACGCGATGCTGCTGCCGTCCGGCAACGACGGGGCGCACGCCCTGGCCGAGGTCGCGGGTGGCGTGCCCACGACGGTGGCCATGATGAACGAGACGGCCCGCAGGCTGC
Organism: Actinomycetes bacterium; assembly: GCA_036510875.1. Classification (NCBI taxonomy): domain Bacteria; kingdom Bacillati; phylum Actinomycetota; class Actinomycetes; species Actinomycetes bacterium. The sequence continues at coordinate 21,726 of DATCDE010000111.1, read as the reverse complement.
AGGCCGACGACACCCACGCGGTGAACCCCAGCGGCCTGGACGCCGACGGCCAGCTCACCTCGGCGTACGACTTGGTGCTGATCGCCCGGGCCGGCTTGCAGCGGTCCGACTTCCGGTCCTACGTCTCGCGGAAGGTCGCCGACTTCCCGGGGGTCATGCCGAAGACCCCCGGGGCCGCGCGGGGCACCTTCAAGATCTACAACCAGAACCGGCTGCTGCAGGACGGCTACCCGGGCGCGGTCGGGGTGAAGACCGGGTACACCACCCTGGCCGGGCGCACCTTCGTGGGCGCGGCCGAGCGCAACGGGCACCTGCTCATCGTCAGCGTCATCCAGCCGGCCGGGCTCACCGAGCCGGCCGCGAAGGCGCTGCTGGACTGGGGGTTCGCCCACCTGAGCACCCCGGGCGTGGGCCGGCTGGTGGACCCGCTCACCAGCAGCTCGGCGGCCACACCGCGCCGGACGGCCAACGCGGTCACCGCGGGGATCAACCCGCCGCGCTCCGGCTCATCCGTCGGCTCGTGGGCGAGCCGGGCCGGCGCCGTCGTCCTGCTCGCGGGCCTGGGGCTGGTCGGCTACGCCGCGGTCCACCGCCGGATCCTGCGCCGTCGCTACGCCCGGTCCCGCTCTCCCCTCCGGCGGTACTGACCGATCGGCCGTCGCCGTCCACGAACCGGCGAGCAGCACCCAGCGCGAGGCGTAGGCGATCCAGGCGAGCAGCCCCACCGTGATCGCGAACGTGCCGTAGACGACGTTGCGGGACGCCGACGCGATGAGCACGGCCCCGACCTGGGTGATGACCTGGCCGCCGACCGCCCCGAGCAGCGCCCCACGCACAGCGACCCGACGGCCGGGGCGGGGCGACGGCAGCAGCCCGTAGATCGCCGTGAACATCGCCCACAGGGTCACCAGCGAGACGAGCAGCGCCAGCAGCCGGACCAGCCACACGTCCAGCATCGTGTCCGGCCCCAGCAGCCGGTCGATGAACGATCCCACCACCGTGGTGAGCGCCGTCGCAGCCACCGCGGCCAGCAGGCACAGCCCCAGCGCCACCAGCGTGAGCAGGTCACGGACCAGCCCGCGGACGAACGGCACCTCGCGGGGGCTGCCGCCGAACACCAGGGTGAGGGCCCGCCGCAGCGCGGCCACCAGCCGCACGCCGGCATAGAGCATCACGCCCAGGCCGACGAGGCCGGCCGTGACCCCCGCGGACGCCAGCTGGGACAGGTCGATCGTCCCGGCCAGCTCCGGCGGCAGGAGATCCTTGACCCCGGACTCCAGCGCGGGCAGGAGCAGCACCAGCACCGACAGCACGCCATAGGCGACCGCGGCCAGCGGGAACAGCGCGAGGAACCCGTAGTAGGTGATGCCCGCCGCGAGCAGAGAGCCCTGGACGTCGGCGAACCGCTGCAGCGCCCGCCACAGGTGGTCGGCCGCCGGGCTGCGGTCGCGCACCAGGGCGGCCCGGCGGAAGGCCCAGCCGAGGATCCCCTTCTCGGCTCGGACCGGCTCGGTCATGGGGCCCCCAGCGCCGGGTCAGGACACCGGTCGGGCGAGCGGAGCAGCGAGCGCGAAGTCCCGGCGCCGGTGCCAGCCGTCGGACCGGTGCTCGTACAGCGAGAACCGGTCGACGGAGAACTCCGCCTCGAAGTCCGCCAGCTCGGCGAGGGCGCGGTCCAGCGCCGCGTCGGGCACGTCGTGCGCGACCGTCACGTGCGGGTGGTACGGGAAGTGCACCGGGCGGGACAGGACGCCGGTGCGCACCTGGCGCTCCAGCTGCTCACAGCCCCCGATGCCCTGGACGACGACGACGAACACCACGGGGGACACCGGCCGGAAGGTGGCCGTGCCGTGCAGCCGCACCTGGAACGGCTGGCCGGCCGCGGCCACCGCGGCCAGGTGCGCCTCGATCTCGGGCAGCAGGGTGGCGTCCACCGTGGTCGGAGGCAGCAGGGTGACATGCGTGGGGATCCCGTGGGCGTTGGTGTCACCGAAGGACTGCCGCGCGGCCCGAAGGCTGGGCCCGAACGGTGGTGGCAGCTCGACGGCCACCCCGATCACCGCGGCCTCGGCGACTCCGCTCATGACGCAGCGGCCGCCGCGGCCGGCAGGAACCCGACCCGGTCGAACGCGGCCGCCCTGGTCCCGGCGGCCAGCTCGGCGGCCCGCTCGGCTCCGGCCGCCAGCAGCCGGTCCAGCTCGGCCGGGTCGTCGAGGTAGCCGTTGACCCGCTCGGTGAACGGCTCGGCGAAGGCGGCGAACGCGTCGGCCGTGTCCGCCTTGAGGTCGCCGTAGCCGCGGCCCTCGTACCCGGCGGCCAGCTGCTCGGGGTCGGTGCCGGTGAGCGCGGCCTGAATGGTCAGCAGGTTGGAGACGCCCCGCTTGTGCTCCGGGTCGAACACGACCTCCCGGCCGCTGTCGGTCACCGCACTGCGGATCTTCTTCACGTTGGCGCGGACGTCGTCCAGCAGGTAGAGGCAGCCGCCGCCGCCGAGACTCTTGCTCATCTGCTTGTCCGGGACCTGAAGGTCAAGGATCTTGGCGGTGCCCTGCATGATGTACGGCTCGGGCACCCTGAAGGTGGGTCCGAACCGGTTGTTGAACCGCTGCGCGAGGTCCCGGCTCAGCTCGAGGTGCTGGCGCTGGTCCTCCCCGACGGGCACCTGGTCCGCCTGATACAGCAGGATGTCGGCCGCCATCAGGATCGGGTAGGTGAACAGCCCGACGCTCGTGCGGTCGTCGCCCTCGCGCTGCGACTTGTCCTTGAACTGGGTCATCCGACGGGCCTCGCCGAAGCCGGTGAAGCAGCCGAGGACCCAGGCCAGCTCCGCGTGCGCCGGCACGTGGCTCTGCACGAAGACCACGCTGCGCTCCGGGTCGATGCCCCCGGCCAGGTACTGCGCGGCCGTGAGCCGGGTGCGCTGGCGCAGCACCTGCGGGTCGTGCTCCACGGTGATCGCGTGCAGGTCGACGACGCTGAAGACGCACTCGTGCGTGTCCTGCATGGCCACCCACTGCCGCAGCGCGCCCAGGTAGTTGCCGAGGTGGAGCGAGTCGGCCGTGGGCTGCATGCCGGAAAAGGCGCGGGGCAGGGACATGGGGGACATTCTGACAAACCCCGCTGCGCCGGCCGACCCCGCCACACCCGGCCGGCTCAGCCGACGGGGGCGACCCGGACCCGCGCCACCCGGCGACCGTCGGTCTGGATGACCGACAGGCGGTACCCCTCGACGTCCACGTGCTCGCCCAGCTGCGGGATGTGCCCGAGCGCGGCCAGTACGTACCCGGCCACCGTCTCGTACGGGCCCTCCGGCAGGGCGAACCCGGCGGCGTCCTCGAAGTCGTCCAGGTTGAGCAGCCCGTCGACGTCGAGCACCCCCCCGACGAGGCGCGACGGCTCCTCCTCCACGTCGTACTCGTCGCGGATGTCGCCGATCAGCTCCTCGACGATGTCCTCGAGGGTGACGATGCCCGCCGTCCCGCCGTACTCGTCCACCACGATCGCCAGGTGGTGCCCGGAGCGACGCATCTCCGACAGGGCCGGGAGCACCGCCTTGCCGTCCGGCAGCAGCATGACCTCGCGGGCCAGGTCCCCCACGCGGGCGCCCCGCTCGGCGCCCCGCGGGCCGTAGAGGTCCCGCACGTGCACGAAGCCGACCACGTCGTCCGGGTCGCCCCGCACGACGGGGAACCGGCTGTGGGTCAGCTCGGAGACCACCTTCACGGCCTTGACCGCAGGCATCGACGCGTCCAGGAAGTCGACCTCCGTGCGCGGCACCATGACCTCGCGCAGCGACCGGTCGCCGGCCTCGAAGACCTCCTCGATGAGCTCCCGCTCCTCCGGGCTGAGCGCGTGGTGGCCGGTCACCAGCGTGCGCAGCTCCTCGTCGGTGATCTCGTTTCGCCCGGCGTTCGGGTCGCCGCCGAGCAGCCGGACGACCAGGTCGGTGGAGCGCGACAGCAGCCAGATGACCGGAGACATCGCGGTGGCGAACCGGTCCAGCGTGGGCGCCACCAGCATGGCCAGCGACTCCGCGCGCTGCAGGGCGATCCGCTTGGGCGCCAGCTCGCCGAGGACCAGGGACAGGTACGAGATCACCAGCGTGATCGCCACCAGGGCCACCGCGTCCGCCACCCCCGAGGACAGCCCCCAGCCGCGGAGCACGGGTGACAGCTCGCCGGCCAGCGTCGCCGCGCCGAACGCGGCGGACAGGAACCCGGCCAGGGTCACCCCGATCTGGACGGCGCCCAGGAACCGGTTCGGGTTGCCGGCGACGGCGGCGACCCGCGCCCCGCGACGGCCCTTGTCGGCCATCCCGCGCAGCTGGGACGCCCGCAGGGACACCAGCGCCATCTCGGTGGCGGAGAACACCCCACCGACGAGCACGAACAGCAGGACCAGGGCCGCATTGGCCCACATCGAACTCATCCACGCCCCCGACGGGGCGCGGGGCTGTGACCGCCGTCCATGCCCTCCAGGGTACGGGCCCGGTGCCTGCCGTCCGGACCGGTCGCTCGGCGCGCCGAACCGTCCGATCGACCGTAGGCTCTCTCGGGTGAGTCTGGTCGTCGTCATGGGGTCCGGGGAAACGGCGCCGGCGATGGTGGCCACCCACCGGGCGGTGTTCGCCTCGACCGGGGACGGCCCGGCCGCGCTGCTGGACACCCCGTTCGGCTTCCAGGGCAACGCCGACGACCTGACCGCCCGGACCGTCGCCTACTTCGCCGAGAGCGTGGGACGCACCGTGACCCCGGCCCGCTGGCGGCGGGCCGACGAGCCGGTGCTGGACCGGGAGTCCGCCCTGGACCTGCTCGCGCACGCCCGCTGGGTGTTCGCCGGGCCGGGCAGCCCCAGCTATGCGCTGCGGCACTGGCAGGGCACCCCGGTGCCCGGCGCCATGCTCGACATCGTCGAGCGCGGCGGCACCCTCGTCATGGGCAGCGCGGCCGCGGTCACCCTCGGCACCCACGCCATCCCGGTCTACGAGATCTACAAGGTCGGCGAGGACCCGCGCTGGCTGCCCGGACTGGACCTGCTCGGGCGGCTCACCGGGATCGCGGCCGTGGTGGTGCCGCACTACGACAACGCCGAGGGCGGCACGCACGACACCCGGTTCTGCTACCTCGGTGAGCAGCGCCTGGCCGCGCTGGAGCAGGCCCTGCCCGACGAGGTCGGGATCCTCGGGGTGGACGAGCACACCGCACTGACCCTCGACCTGCGGGCCAGGACCGCCCGGGTGGACGGCAACGGGGTGGTCACAATCCGACGCCGCGACGGCAGCCGGACGCTGCCGTCCGGGGAGTCGCTGCCGCTGGACCACCTGGCTGCCCTGCTGCGCGGCGGGCCGGTCGACCTGTTCGACCCGGTGGTGGTCGTGGCCGACGACGCCGCCCCTGCCGTGGCCGTGGACCAGCCGTCGCTGCGCGCCGACACCGACCGGACCAGGGAAGCCTTCGAGTCCGCGCTCGCGGCGAAGGACGTCGACGCCTGCGTGGCCGCCGTCCTGACCCTGGAACAGTCGCTGCACGACTGGCGCGCGGACACCCTGCAGGGCGAGGACACCGACCGGGCCCGGCGCACCCTGCGGTCGATGGTGGTGCGGCTGGGGACGCTGGCGACGGTGGGGGCACGCGATCCACGCACCGTGGTGGGCCCCTACGTCGAGCTGTTGCTCGAACTGCGGTCGAGGGCGCGGACGGCGCAGGACTTCGCGACGTCCGACCTGGTGCGCGACCGGCTGGCCGCCGCCGGGGTGGAGGTCCGGGACACCCCCGACGGCCCCCAGTGGAACCTGTCAGGGTGAGGACGACGTATCCGTCGTCCTCACTCTGACAACTGCCCAGAGGTCAGTGGGCCATCGCCGCCTGGAGGTTCTCGTCGAGCGCGGCCAGGAACTCCTGGGTGGTGAGCCAGGGCTGATCCGGCCCGATGAGCAGGGCCAGGTCCTTGGTCATCTTGCCGGACTCCACGGTCTCCACGCAGACCCGCTCGAGCGTCTCCGCGAAGTCCGTCACGGCCGGCGTGCCGTCCAGCTTGCCGCGGTGGGCCAGACCGCGGGTCCAGGCGAAGATCGACGCGATCGGGTTCGTCGACGTCGGCTTGCCCTGCTGGTGCTGGCGGTAGTGCCTGGTCACCGTGCCGTGGGCCGCCTCGGCCTCGACCGTCTTGCCGTCCGGCGTCATGAGCACCGAGGTCATCAGGCCGAGCGAGCCGTAGCCCTGGGCGATGGTGTCGGACTGCACGTCGCCGTCGTAGTTCTTGGTGGCCCAGACGTAGCCGCCCTCCCACTTGAGCGCGGCCGCGACCATGTCGTCGATCAGCCGGTGCTCGTAGGTGATCCCGGCCTTGGCGAAGTCGTCCTTGAACTCGGTCTCGAAGACCTCGGCGAACAGGTCCTTGAACCGGCCGTCGTACGCCTTGAGGATCGTGTTCTTGGTGGACAGGTACACCGGGTAGTTGCGGGCCAGCCCGTACCGCATCGAGGCGCGCGCGAAGTCACGGATCGAGTCGTCCAGGTTGTACATCGCCATGGCGATACCCGGCGACGGGAAGTCGAAGACCTCGAGCTCCATGGGCGCCGAGCCGTCCTTCGGCGTGAAGACCAGGGTCAGCTTGCCCTCGCCGGGGATCAGCGTGTCGGTGGCGCGGTACTGGTCGCCGAACGCGTGACGGCCCACCACGATCGGCTTGGTCCAGCCGGGCACCAGCCGCGGGATGTTGCTGATCATGATCGGCTCGCGGAAGATCACACCGCCGAGGATGTTGCGGACGGTCCCGTTCGGGGACTTCCACATCTTCTTCAGTCCGAACTCCTCGACCCGCGCCTCGTCGGGGGTGATGGTGGCGCACTTGACGCCGACGCCGTGCCGCTGGATGGCGTGCGCCGCGTCGATGGTCACCTGGTCGTCCGTGGCGTCCCGGTGCTCGATGCCCAGGTCGTAGTAGTCCAGCTGGACGTCGAGGTACGGAAGGATCAGCTGATCCTTGATGAACTGCCAGATGATGCGGGTCATCTCGTCGCCGTCGAGCTCGACGACGACGCCCTCGACCTTGATCTTCTCCATCGGTGCTCGCTCCTGTCAGAGGTGCTGGACGTCGGACTGCTTGGCGCGCACCGCTTCCGCGGCCGCCAGCAGCCCGGCCTTCTCGGTGTCGGTGAGGTCCGCCTCGACGACCCGGCGGACGCCCTGCCGGCCGATCTCGGCCTCCACGCCGAGGTACACGCCGGCGATGCCGTACTCGCCGTCGACCCAGGCGCAGACCGGCATGACCGCGCCGGAGTCCTCGGCCACGGCCTTGGCCATCCGCGCGGCCGCGGCCGACGGGGCGTAGTACGCCGAGCCGGTCTTGAGCAGCGCGACGACCTCGGCACCGCCGTTGCGGGTCCGGGTGACCAGCTCGTCGATCGTGTCGGCCGGCAGCAGCTCCGTGAGCGGCCGCCCGTCGACGGTGCACCGGGACGGCACCGGGACCATGGTGTCGCCGTGCGAGCCGAGGGTGAGGGTCCGCACCGAGCCGACCGGCACCGCGAGCGTCTCTGCCACGAAGTAGGTGAACCGGGCCGTGTCGAGCATGCCGGCCTGGCCGATCACCCGGTGCTTGGGGAAGCCCGAGGCGAGCTGGGTCAGCGCGGTCATCTCGTCCAGCGGGTTGGAGACCACGATGATCACGGCGTCCGGCGCGTGCTGGGCGATGTTCTCGGCGACCCCGCGCACGATCTTGGCGTTGGTCTCGATGAGGTCCATCCGGCTCATGCCGGGCTTGCGGGGCAGCCCCGCGGTGACCACGACGATGTCCGAGCCCGCGATGGCCTCGTAGCCGCCGCCGTCCGGAGTCGTCGTCTGGCCGACGATCTTGGTCTCGAAGCCCTCGATCGGCCGGGACTGGTTCATGTCGAGCGCAAGCCCCTCGGGCTTGCCCTCCACGATGTCGGTGAGGACCACCGTGTCGAAGATGTCGTACTCGGCGAGCCGCTGGGCCGTGGTCGACCCGTAGAACCCCGCCCCGACGACCGTGACCTTGCCCTTGCGCTCAGCCATCTCGCACACTCCCCGACCGCTCGGTCAACCGCTGCGGCGATATCTCGGCATCAAGACACTTCTGTCGTTCGCAGGCTACCGAATGCCCGCGCCGGCGCCTACCGGGGGGGCGCGGGGACCACCAGGGCCAGCACCGTGAGGCCCACCCCGAGGGTCAGCAAGGTGGCGACGTCCACGGCCCTCCCCCGGACGACGAGCACCCCGGCCCGCTCCGGTGGCAGCAGGGCGCGCAGCCAGGCGCCGAGCACGACGAAGGCGGCGATCACCAGGCTGCCGCGGCGGAACCGGTCCAGCACGGCGACGACGACCAGCCCGGCGAGGACGCCGAGCAGCACCACGATGATCGGCCACTCCCGCGCGAGCAGGCCCCGCGGCGCCGGTGGGCCCGCGGCTTCGGAGGGGTCGGCCGAGGTCACCCGCGGACGCCGGCGGCCGCCTCGGCGGCCTCGGCGGCCTCGACGACGTTGGTGAGCAGCATCGCCCTGGTCATCGGCCCCACGCCCCCGGGCATCGGAGCGAGGAACGCGGCGACCTCCGCGACCGCCGGGTGGACGTCGCCCACGAGCCCGTCCGGGGTACGGGAGATGCCGACGTCCAGGACGGCGGCGCCGGGGTGGACCATGTCCGGGGTGATCAGCCGGGGGACGCCGGCGGCGGCGACCACGATGTCGGCCTCGCGCACGTGCTTGGCCAGGTGCTTGGTCCCGGTGTGGCACAAGGTGACCGTGGCGTTCTCGCTGCGCCGGGTGAGCAGCAGCCCGAGCGGCCGGCCCACGGTCACCCCGCGACCGATGACGCACACCTCGGCGCCGGCGACCGGGACGTCGTAGCGGCGCAGCAGCTCGACGATGCCGCGCGGGGTGCACGGCAGCGCGGCCGGGACGCCGAGCACCAGCCGGCCGAGGTTGACCGGGTGCAGGCCGTCGGCGTCCTTGGCCGGGTCCATCAGCTCGAGAACCCGGTTGGAGTCCAGGCCGGCGGGCAGCGGCAGCTGGACGATGTAGCCGGTGATGGCCGGGTCGGCGTTCAGCTCGGCGACGGTGTCCTCGACCTGCGCCTGGGAGGCGTCGGCCGGCAGGTCGCGGCGGGTGCTGGCCAGCCCCACCTGCGCGCAGTCGCGGTGCTTGCCGGCCACGTAGGAGCGGCTACCGGGGTCGTCACCGACCAGCACGGTGCCCAGGCCGGGGGTGCTGCCGCGCTCGCGCAGCACCGCCACCCGGGTCGCCAGCTCGGCCTTGATGGCGGCCGCGGTCGCCTTGCCGTCGAGGATCGTCGCGCTCACGCCCTGGATTCTGTCACGGCCCGACGATCGCACCACGGGCCCGCGCCAGAAGCACGGCCTGCTCGAGGTCCAGCCGGGTGCCGGTGAGGTCGAGCGGGGCGAGGTCCACTCCCTCGAGGTCGGCGCCGCGCAGGTCGGCTCCGGCCACCTTCGCCTCGTGCACCCGTGCGTGCGCGAGGTCGCAGCCGCGCAGGCTGGCGCCCCGAAGGTCCGCGCCGGACAGGTCGGCCTCGGCCAGCCGGACGCCGTCCAGGACCGCGCCGGCGAGGTTCTGGCCGCGCAGCGACACGTAGGACCAGTCGCCGCCCTCGACGGTGAGCGGCCGCAGGATGCAGTCCCCCTCGAAGGTCGACCCGGTGAGCTTGCAGCCCGCGAGCCGCACGTCGAACAGGTTGGTGCGGCGGAACCGGCAGCGCAGGAGCGCCGTCCGCTCGAGCACGGCCGCGTTCAGCCGGGCCCCCGACAGGTCGCAGTCCTCCAGCACGCAGCCGACCAGCCGCGCCTCGGTCAGGTCGGCGTCGGAGAGGTCCAGGCCGCTGACGTGGACGCCGTCCAGCTCGACCGCGTACAGGTCGGCGCCGGAGAGGTCGGCGCCGTCGACCCAGTCCATGGTGGTCAGTGGAAGAAGTGCCGCACGCCGGTGAGGTACAGGGTGATCCCGGCCGCCGTGGCCGCGTAGACGACCTCCTCGTCGCGCACCGAGCCCCCGGGCTGGACCACGGCCCGAACACCCGCGGCCGTGAGCACCTCGAGGCCGTCCGGGAACGGGAAGAACGCGTCGGACGCCGCCACCGAGCCGCGCGCCCGCTCCTCGCCGGCCCGCTCCACGGCCAGCCGCGCGGAGTCGACCCGGTTGACCTGGCCCATGCCGACCCCGACGGTGGCCCCGTCGCTGGCCAGCACGATCGCGTTGGACTTCGCCGAGCGGCAGGACCGCCACGCGAACTCCAGGTCGGCGAGGGTGGCCGGGTCGGCCGGCGCCCCGGCCGCCAGCGTCCAGGTCGCGGGGTCGTCGCCGTCGGCGTCGATGGTGTCGCGGACCTGCATGAGCAGGCCGCCGCTGACCTGGCGCCACTCCGCGGTCTTCCCGGGGTGCGGGCCGTCGCAGCGCAGCAGCCGGACGTTCTTCTTCACGGTGAGCAGCTCGAGCGCCGCGGGCTCGAAGCCCGGCGCCACGACCACTTCGGTGAACACGTCGGCCATCGCCTCGGCCATGGCGCGGGTCACCGGGCGGTTGGCGGCCACCACCCCGCCGAACGCGGAGACCGGGTCGCACGCGAAGGCCTTGGCGTAGGCGTCGGCGACGTCGGTGCCCAGCGCGATGCCGCACGGGTTGGCGTGCTTGATGATCGCGACCGTCGGGTCGGCGAAGTCGTAGGCGGCCCGCCTGGCGGCGTCGGCGTCCACGTAGTTGTTGTAGGACATCTCCTTGCCGTGCAGCTGCTCGGCCTGGGCCAGGCCGGGTGCACCGTGCCGGGCGCGGTACAGCGCAGCCGGCTGGTGCGGGTTCTCCCCGTAGCGCAGCACGGCGGCCCGGTCCCAGTCGGCTCCGACCCAGGCCGGGAACCCGGATCCCTCGTCCGAGGGGGCGACCACGCTGCCCATCCAGGAGGCCACCGCGATGTCGTAGGAGGCGGTGTGCACGAACGCATCGGTGGCCAGCGCCCGGCGCTGGGCCAGCGTGAAGCCTCCGGAGGCCACGGCGTCTCGGACCTCGGCGTACCGCGCCGGCGAGACCACCACGGCCACGTTGGCGTGGTTCTTCGCAGCGGCCCGCGCCATGGTCGGGCCGCCGATGTCGATCTGCTCGACGCACTCGTCCTGGCTGGCCCCCGAGTGCACCGTGTCGGCGAACGGGTAGAGGTTGACGACCACGAGCTCGAACGCCGGGATGTCCAGGTCGGCGAGCTGCTCGCGGTGCTCGGCCCGGCGCACGTCGGCGAGGACCCCGGCGTGGACCCGCGGGTGCAGGGTCTTCACCCGGCCGTCGAGGCACTCGGGGAATCCGGTGAGCTCGGCGACCTGGGTCACCGGGATGCCCAGACCGGCGATGGTGGCTGCGGTCGTCCCGGTCGACACGAGTTCGACGCCGGCGGCGTGCAGCCCTTGGGCCAGCTCGGCCAGCCCGGTCTTGTCGTAGACGCTGACCAGGGCCCGACGGACGGGACGACGGTCGCTGTCGGGGTGGGTGTCGCTCACGGGATCGTGACCTTCCTGCCGCGGATGGACCAGCCCTCGCGAGCCATCCGGCCCACGGTGTCGACGAGGAGCCGCCGCTCCTGCTCCTTGATGCGCTCGTGCAGGGCCGCCTCGTCGTCGTCGTCCAGGACCTCGACGGCGGCCTGCGCGACCACCGGCCCGGAGTCGACGCCCTCGTCGACCATGAACAGCGTGCACCCGGTGACCTTCACCCCGTAGGCCAGCGCGTCCCGCGCCCCGTGCATGCCGGGGAACGCCGGCAGCAGGGCCGGGTGGGTGTTGACGAAGCGGTCGCCGTACCGGGCGAGGAACGCCGGCCCGACCAGCTTCATGAAGCCGGCCGAGACCACCAGGTCCGGCTCGTGCTCGTCGACGACGGCGGCCAGCGCGGCGTCCCAGGCGGCCCGGTCCGCGAAGTCGGACACGGCCACGACGAACGTCGGCACGCGGGCCTGCTCGGCCCTGGTCAGGGCGGTGATGCCCGGACGGTCGGCACCGACCGCCACGATCACCGCCCCGTAGGCGGGATCGGCGCAGGCGTCGAGCAGGGCCTGCAGGTTGGTGCCGGTGCCCGAGACCAGGACGACGACCCGCCCGGGACTGCGGGCCGGTCGTACCGTGACCACCGCGGCCTGGTCCGAGGGTTGCGCCACGGTGAGGCACGATATCGGTTGTACGCCCGCCCCCCGGACGCCGGGAGCGGAGTCCGCCAGCGAGGAGCGCAGTGAGCCAGCCGGAGCCCGCCCCGTCCCCGCTGTCCAGCTCGGCGACGGCCACGCTGCTCAGCGGGCTGGCCGCACTGCTCGGCGCGGTGTTCTTCTTCCCGCTCGGGCTCGCCCTCGGGGTGGGCGCCCTGGTCGTCGGTCGGCGCACGCTGCGGGCCGCCAGGACGTCGGGGACCGCCGCCCCGTCGCGTACCGCCGTGGGCATGACGCTGGGGGCGCTGGGCGCGGGTCTGGCCGTGCTCATGGGCATCGTCGTCGTCATGTTCTGGCCGCAGATGCGCGACTACGAGTCCTGCCGAGCCGGGGCCAACACCCAGATCGCACAACAGGCCTGCGACACCCAGCTGCGCACTGCGCTGCTGGACCGGATCGGCCGCTGAGGCAGCCTCAGCCGCGCCGGCGCGGGTCCAGCCGGGCCGCGACGGCGCGCCAGCGGCCCTTCGCCTCCCGCAGCACCCGCTCGGCGGCGCCCGCATAGCGCCCGGCGGCCCAGCCGGTCACGGCCGCCACCCCGGCCACCTCGACGGCCGCGGCCAGGCCGACCGGCCAGCCGTCCGGGCCGAGCGCTGACATCCGGCCGCTGCCCAAGGACCCCGAGGAGAGCAGCGCGAGCCCGCCCAGGGCGACGCCGGCCAGCAGCCCGGACAGAGCCGCCCGGACCGGGACCACCACACCCCCCGGCCGCTCGCCGTCCGGCCGGGTGCGGACCGCGTGCAGCCCGACCAGTGCGCCGGCGAGGACCGGCACCAGGACGGCGAGCAGGGACACCGCCGGAGCGGACCCGCTGCCGGGCAGTGCACCGAGCAGGGGGAACGAGGGGACGTCGCCGAGGTGCACCCCGGTCGGCGCGACCGACGTGGCCACACCGACGGCGAACCCGGGCCCCACGGTGTAGGCGGCGGCCCACAGCACCGCGTTGGGCAGCAGCAGCAGCCCGAGCACCAGCAGGGCCAGCACGCCGGCCGGCCCGTGGGCCACCGCCCGCACCAGTTCCACCACCCGGGCCGCGTGCGCCACGAGCGCCACCGCCAGCACGGCGGCCGCGCCTCCGAGCAGCACGGCCAGCCCGACACCGGCCCCGCGCAGCACGCTGCGGGCCGCCGGAGTGAGCGGCCGAAGCGCCAGCCCGCGAGCCTGGCCGCCGCGCACAACCCCGGGGCCGCCAGCGGCCAGCGCGAGCAGCGCCGAGCCGAGAAGCACCGACACGGGGTCCGCGCCGGATCCCGCGTGGTGGCTCAGGTGGGACACGACGAACGCGGTCGCGGCGTACGTCGCCACGAGGGTCGCCACCGCGGCGGCCGCGGACCGCGCCGCGTCCACCGCGACCCGACCGGCCCAGTGGCCGGACCGGTAGAGCAGCAGCGCCGGAACGGCCAGCAGCCCGAGCGGCAGCAGCGAGAGATCGCCGTCCGGGGTGGTGAGCGACGCCCCGTGGGCCATCAGCCAGGCCAGCCCACCGATCTGCAGGGCGTCCTGGGGGGTGGACTGGTCGTGCGGTGCCGCGGCCCAGACCACGAGCACCGGGACGGCGATGACGGCGAGCCCGAGAACCCCGGCCCACAGCCCTGCGGTCGCCCCCGAGACCACCGGCGAGCGCAGCGGTTCGGCCCGGCCCGCAGCGCGCGGTCGCTCGAGCTGGACGGTCACATCCCGATCGTCGCAAACCGGACAGCCCCCGCCGGGAAGCCACGCCCGACGGCCCGCGACGAACAGCCCCCGGGTGGGTCAGGCGCTGGCGACGATCTCCCGCATCAGCCGGGCGGTCTCGGACGGCGTCTTGCCGACCCGAACACCCACGGCCTCGAGGGCTTCCTTCTTGGCCTGTGCGGTGCCGGACGAGCCGGACACGATCGCGCCGGCGTGCCCCATGGTCTTGCCCTCGGGTGCGGTGAACCCGGCCACGTAGCCGACGACCGGCTTGGTCACGTGCTCGGCGATGTAGGCCGCGGCCCGCTCCTCGGCATCCCCGCCGATCTCCCCGATCATGACGATCGCGTCGGTGTCCGGGTCGTCCTGGAAGGCGGCCAGGCAGTCGATGTGGGTGGTGCCGATGACCGGGTCGCCACCGATGCCCACGCAGGTCGAGAAGCCGAGGTCCCGCAGCTCGTACATCATCTGGTAGGTCAGCGTGCCGCTCTTGCTGACCAGGCCGATCCGGCCCGCCTTGGTGATGGTGCCCGGGATGATCCCGGCGTTGGACTTGCCGGGGCTGATCAGTCCCGGGCAGTTCGGCCCGATGATCCGGGTCGTCCCCGAGTTCTGCGCGTGCTGGAAGAAGTCGGCGGTGTCGTGCACCGGGACGCCCTCGGTGATGACGACGACCAGCGGCATCCCGGCGTCGACCGCCTCGTAGACCGCGGCCTTGGTCCCGGCCGGTGGCACGAAGACGACGGAGACGTCGGCCGCGGTCTTCTCGACGGCCTCGGCCACCGAGCCGAAGACCGGCAGCAGTACCGGACCGTCCGGGCCGGTGAACTCCACCTGCTCGCCGGCCTTGCGCGGGTTCACCCCGCCCACGATGTTCGCTCCGGTGGAGAGCATCCGCTGGGTGTGCTTACGGCCCTCGGACCCGGTCATGCCCTGGACCACGACCCGGGAGTTCTCGGTGAGGAAGATCGCCATGCGTGCTCGGTCCCGTCTGTCGTGTCTAGGCGGACGAGGCGGCCAGCTCGGCCACCCGTCGCGCCGCGTCGTCCATGGTGTCCACCAGCTCGACGCCGGCCAGGCCGGTGTCGAGGAGGATCCGGCGTCCCTTGTCCGCGTTGTTGCCGTCCAGGCGGACCACGAGCGGCTTGTCGACCACGTCGCCCTTGCCGGCCAGCAGCGCGAAGGCCTGCACGATGCCGTCCGCGACGGCGTCGCAGGCGGTGATGCCGCCGAACACGTTGACGAAGACCGCCTTGACCTCCGGGTCGGACAGGATGATCTCCAGCCCGTTCGCCATGACCTCCGCCGAGGCACCGCCGCCGATGTCGAGGAAGTTGGCCGGCTTCACGCCGAGCTCCTCGCCGGCGTAGGCGACGACGTCCAGCGTGCTCATGACCAGGCCGGCGCCGTTGCCGATGATGCCGACCGCACCGGAGAGCTTGACGTAGTTGAGGTCCTTCTCCTTGGCCCTGCGCTCGAGCGGGTCGGCCGCGTCACGGTCCACCAGGTCGGCGTAGCCCGGGTGCCGGTAGCCGGCGTTGTCGTCGAGGGTGACCTTGCCGTCGAGGGCCACGACCTGCCCGTCGGGGGTCTTCACCAGCGGGTTGACCTCGACGAGGGTCGCGTCCTCGACCGTGAACACCTCCCACAGCTTCTGCAGGACTGCGATGACCTGGTCCCGCACGTCCGCGGGGAAGCCCGCGGTGTCGGAGATCTCGGCGGCCTTCGCGGCGTCCACTCCCTGGATCGCGTCGACCGGGATCCGGGCCAGCGCGTGCGGCCGCTCCACCGCCAGCTGCTCGATCTCCATGCCGCCCTCGACGGAGGCCATCGCCAGGTAGGTGCGGTTGGCCCGGTCGAGGAGGAACGACACGTAGTACTCGGCGTCGATGTCGCTCGCCGAGGTCACCAGGACGCGGTGCACCAGGTGTCCCTTGATGTCCATGCCGAGGATCGCCTGGGCCTTGTCGAAGGCGTCGTCTTGACCCTGGGCCAGCTTCACGCCGCCGGCCTTGCCGCGGCCGCCGGTCTTCACCTGGGCCTTGACCACCACGGTGCCACCGAGCCGGCGGGCGACGTGCCGCGCCTCCTCGGGCGTGGTCGCGACCTCGCCGGGGAGGACGGGCACGCCGTGCCGCTCGAACAGGTTCTTGGCCTGGTACTCAAACAGGTCCACCCGGCACTCCGTCCTTCGTCAGCGGGGATGATCCGCAGCGTAGACCGGGCCGGTCCCGACCGAGCAACCGGGCTAGTCGCCGACCCGCTCCTGGCCGACGTGGGTGCGCACCCAGTCGACGATCTCGTACGTGGGAGCACCGGGAGTGAAAACCTTACGGACCCCCATGGCCGCCAGCTCGGCGATGTCGTCGTCGGGGATGATCCCGCCGCCGAACACGACGATGTCGTCGGCCCCGCGCTCGCGCAGCAGGTCGACGACGCGCCGGAACAGGGTGAGGTGCGCCCCGGAGAGCACCGACAGGCCGACCGCGTCGGCGTCCTCCTGGATGGCCGTCTCGACGATCTGCTCGGGGGTCTGGTGCAGACCGGTGTAGACCACCTCGACGCCTGCGTCGCGCAGCGCGCGGGCCACCACCTTGGCACCACGGTCGTGCCCGTCCAGCCCGGGCTTGGCGACGATCACTCGGATCGGGGCGGTCACGGCTCACCTCCGCTGCAGATCCTGGATCTTCCGGCCGATGTATGAGCCTAACGAATCGGCCACGGTCGCGTGGCGCTGCCCGTCGGGCCCCCGCCGCCGTCGCTACGATGCGCAGGTCTCGGGGCGCCTGCGCCCAGGAGGTTCGGGAGGGACGGCGTGAGCGCTCGGGAGCGGCTGGACATCGCGGGCCGGACCGTGCGCACCGGCGCGCGGACCGTGCTGAGCCCCGCCGGGATCCGAGGCACCGCCGTCGAGCTGGCCTGGCTCGGGGCGCACCTGGTCATGTACCCCCTCGGGCTGGCCGAGGAGCGGGCCCGCGAGGAGGTCGACCGGTACTCGCTGCACGGGCTGCCCCCGATGCAGCGAGGGCTCATGATCGGTGACGTCGAGGCGGCCGGGACGCCGATCCTGCTGGTCCACGGTGTGGTGGACAACCGGTCGATCTTCACGGTGCTCCGCCGGGGGCTGCGACGGCGCGGCTTCGGCCGGGTGACCGCGCTCAACTACAGCCCGCTGAGCGAGGACGTCCGGGAGGTCGCCGAACGGCTGGCCGAGACCGTCGAGGCGGTCTGCGCGGACACTGGCTACGAGCGGCTGCACGTGATCGGGCACTCGATGGGCGGCCTGGTGGGGCGGTATTACGTGCAGCGGATGGGCGGCGACGCCCGGGTGCACACCTTGGTGACGTTGGGCACACCCCACGCCGGCACGTTCGCGGCCCGGCTGGTGCCGCACCCGGTGGCCCGGCAGCTGCGCCCCGGCAGTGACGTGGTGGCCGAGCTGGCCGCCCCCGCCCCGGGCTGCCGGACCCGGGTGCTGTCCATCTGGACCGACCTCGACCAGATGGTCATCCCCAAGCGGTCGGCCCGGCTGGACCACCCGGACCTGATGGCCCGCAACGTCTTCGTCCGCGGTGTCGGCCACCTGTCGCTGCCCATCGACGGGCGCGTGGTGCACGAGATCGGGGCCACGCTGGCCCACCTGGACCACGACGGGACGACGCTGACGGCCGGCGTCACCTCGCTGCCGAGCCACCCGCAGACCCGGACCCGGCGACGTCGAACAGCTACGGAGCGTCACCAACCGTTGAGGTCCGTGTCACGCTGAGTACCACTGATCACGGTGCCCCGGCGGAACACCTCGGGCACCGTGAACGACCGTGTCCTCCCAACGTCGCCACGTCCAGCCTCGGCCCGGCCGCCGTCCACGGGGGCGGTCCGCCGTCCTCGTCGGGCTGCTCGGTACGGGTCTGACGCTGGCCGCGGCCGCACCCGTCGCCCTGGCCGGTCACGGCCATCCGCCCGTCCGCCTCGCGGCGGCTCCCATCGCCCACGCGACGGCGACCGCCAACCCGATCACCGCAGCTGCCACCACCCCCAGCGTTTCCGCCGCGCGGGCGGCCAAGCCGGCCTCCCGGGCGCAGGTGCGCACGACACCAGCGGCGGCGGCCACCCGCCCGACCGCGGTCCGCCCGGTGGCCGGCGGCTACCAGCTCACGGCCCGGTACGGCGAGCGCAGCGGCCGCTGGTCCCTGGGCTTCCACACTGGGCTCGACTTCGCCACGAGCACCGGAACCCCGGTGGTCGCGGCCGCGGCCGGGGTGGTGCGCGAGGCGGGCCGGGACGGCGCCTACGGACGCCGGATCGTCATCGTGCTGGCCGACGGCACCGGGACGACGTACAACCACCTGTCGGCGATCAGCATGCAGGTGGGCGAACGGGTGGGCACCGGGGAGCGGATCGGCCGGGTCGGCTCGTCCGGGAACACCACGGGTGCGCACCTGCACTTCGAGGTGCTGGCCCGCCCCGGGCGGTTCGTCGACCCGCTGGGCTGGCTGCTCGCGCACGGGGTCCGGGCCTGACCGCACCCGACTCCGCGGTCCGGCCGGTCCGGGGCTAGAGCTTCTCGACCGGGGCGTAGCGCAGCAGCAGCCGCTTCACGCCGGACCCGCCGAAGTCGATGGTGGCCTCGGCACGCTCGGCCGCCCCGGCCGTGCTGACCACGGTGCCCAGCCCGAACGTGTCGTGGCTGACCCGGTCCCCCGGCTGCAGCGCGACCACCGCGCGGTTGCCGGGGGACGACGTCCCGGGACGGGCGGCCAGCCGGGCTCCCGCGGGGGTGGACGGCGGCGCGGACGGCGCCGGCTCCGCACGTTCCCACTCGACCAGCTCGGTCGGGATCTCCTCGAGGAACCGGGACGCCGGCCAGTACTGCGGCGCCCCCCAGGCCGACCGCACCACCGCCCGGGACAGGTACAGCCGCTGCCGGGCCCTGGTGATGCCCACGTAGGCCAGCCGCCGCTCCTCCTCCAGCTCGCGGGGGTCGCCCAGGGAGCGCTGGTGCGGGAAGACGCCGTCCTCCAGCCCGGTGAGGAAGACGACCGGGAACTCTAGGCCCTTGGCCGTGTGTAGGGTCATCAGGGTGACCACGCCGCCGTGCTGGTCGCCGTCCGGGATCTCGTCGGAGTCGGCCACCAGCGACACCCGCTCGAGGAAGTCGGCGAGGGTGCCGTCGGGGTCGGCCTCCTCGAACTCGCGGGCCACCGCCACCAGCTCGAGGACGTTCTCGGCGCGGGTCTCGTCCTGCGGGTCGCTGGAGGCCTGCAGCTCACCGAGGTACCCGGTCTGCTCCAGCACCGCCTCCAGCACCGTGGCCGGCCCGGACCCGGCCTCGACCAGGGTGCGCAGCGACTCGACCAACCGGACGAAGCCCTCGATCGCGGTCACCGAGCGGGCCGCGATGCCCGGGGCGTCGCTGGCCCTGGCCAGGGCCTGCCCGAACGGGATCCGCTCGCGGTCGGCGAGCACATTGACGCAGGCCTCGGCCCGGTCGCCGATGCCGCGGCGGGGAGTGTTCAGGATCCGGCGCAGCGACACGGTGTCGTCCGGGTTGGCCAGCAGCCGCAGGTAGGCGATCGCGTCACGGACCTCCCGGCGCTCGTAGAAGCGCACCCCGCCGACCACCTTGTAGGGCAGGCCGACCCGGATGAACACCTCCTCGAACACCCGGGACTGCGCGTTGGTTCGGTAGAACACGGCCACGTCACCGGGGGTGGCGTGCCCGGCGTCGGTCAGCCGGTCGACCTCCTGGGCCACGAAGGCCGCCTCGTCGTGCTCGTTGTCGGCGACGTAGCCGACGAGGGGCCAGCCCTGCGCCGACTCGGTCCACAGGTTCTTCGGCTTGCGGTTGAGGTTGCGGGAGATGACCGCGTTCGCGGCCGACAGGATGGTCTGGGTGGAGCGGTAGTTGCGCTCCAGCAGGATCGTGTGGGCGGCCGGGTAGTCCTCCTCGAAAGCGAGGATGTTGCGGATCGTGGCGCCCCGGAACGCATAGATCGACTGGTCGGCGTCGCCCACGACACACAGCTCGGCCGGCTCGACCCCGTCGGTGCCGCGCCCGACCAGCTCGCGCACCAGCACGTACTGGGCGTGGTTGGTGTCCTGGTACTCGTCCACGAGCACGTGCCGGAACCGTCGGTGGTAGTGCTCGGCGACGTCCGGGAAGGCCTGCAACAGGTTGACCGTCGTCATGATCAGGTCGTCGAAGTCCATGGCGTTGGCCTCGCGCAGCCGCTGCTGGTACCGCGCATAGGCCTCGGCCAGGGTCTGCTCCAGGTGGTTGGCCGCCCGCCGCGCGAACGCCTCGTGGTCGACCAGCTCGTTCTTCAGGTTGCTCACCTGCGCGGAGAACGACCGCGGGGGGTACCGCTTGGGGTCGAGGTCGAGCTCGCGGCAGACCAGGGTCATCAGCCGCTGGCTGTCAGCGGCGTCGTAGATCGAGAAGGTGGAGCTGAAGCCCAGCTTCGCGTGCTCGGCCCGCAGGATCCGCACGCAGGCGGAGTGGAACGTGGACACCCACATGGCCTTGGCCCGCGGCCCGACGAGGGCGGCCACCCGCTCCTTCATCTCCCCCGCGGCCTTGTTGGTGAAGGTGATGGCCAGGATCTCCCCCGGCTGGGCTCCTCGGGCCGCCAGCAGGTGGGCGATCCGGTGGGCGAGCACCCGGGTCTTGCCCGAGCCGGCGCCGGCGACGATGAGCAGCGGGCTACCCGCGTGCAGCACAGCCTCGCGCTGCTGCGGGTTGAGCCCGTAGAGCAGCGCCTCGGGGTCGGTGCCGGCCCGCGGCGCGGCACGCGGCTGGGGGCTCTCGAACAGGGTGTCCATCTCCGGCTCGAGTGTAGGTGGCGGGACCGACGGCAGGCCCCCGCGCGGCCCGCCACATAGGCTGCCGCCCATGCTCTCCGACGCTGAGATCGAGCGCGTGCTCGTTGTGACCGCCCACCCGGACGACGTGGACTTCGGGGCCGGCGGCACCGTGGCCTCCTGGACCCGGGCCGGCCTCGCGGTGACCTACGCGATCATCACGAGCGGGGATGCCGGTGGCTTCGACACCGACGTCCCCCGTGACCGGATCCCGGCCATCCGGCAGGCCGAGCAGCGGGCCGCCGGCGAGCGGCTCGGCGTCCACGACGTGCGGTTCCTCGGCTACGTCGACGGCGAGCTGACCGTCACCCACGACCTGCGCCGGGACATCAGCCGGGTGATCCGCCAGGTGCGCCCGCAGCGGATGGTCGTGCAGTCGCCCGAGCGCAACTGGGACCGGATCGGCGCGTCCCACCCGGACCACATGGCGGCCGGCGAGGCGGCCCTGCAGGCCGTCTACCCGGACGCGCGCAACCCGTTCGCCCACCCGTCGCTGCTGCGCGACGAGGGGCTGGCCGAGTGGGTGGTGCCCGAGGTGTGGGTGATGGGCACGCCGGCCCCCAACCACTACGTCGACGTGACGGACTACTTCGCCGACAAGATCTCAGCGCTGCGGGCCCACGCGTCGCAGACCTCGCACGTGGACGAGCTCGAGGAGTTCGTCCGCGGTTGGGCCGTGCGCACCGGGGCCGCGGCCGGGCTGCCGGAGGGCGGGCTGGCCGAGGCGTTCAAGGTGGTCGCCACCGGCTGATCGCCGGCTGATCGCCGGCCGATCTGTTGACCATCAGTTATTTCTACTGGACTGTTGACTTCCTAATGGTCGTAGGTACATCTAACGAGGCTTCGCCTCTGACCGCCGAGCTGGGGCTGGCGTGCGCGGTCAGGTGCGGCCGGGCTGCGGGTCATGGTTGATGGTGTCGTGAGGGTGAGCGATCTGCTCGATGGTCATGTGGTGCTGGACGTGCAGTGCCTG
>DATCDE010000110.1 GCA_036510875.1 Actinomycetes bacterium | reverse complement strand
GTCACCCGAAGCCCTGATCGCCCTCGCGATGCTCGCTCTGGGAGGTTACCGACCCTCATTGCCAGGAAGAACCGCCCACGGATGAGTCACAAGAGCCGAAAAAAGCGGTAGATGGACGGTAGATGAAACCGGTCTGCGCCTGCATCGTCGCAGGTCAGAGGCCTAAAGAGGGTGTCCGAGGGGGGACTTGAACCCCCACGCCCGATGAAGGGCACTAGCACCTCAAGCTAGCGCGTCTGCCTATTCCGCCACCCGGACAAGGGCCATGAACCGCTCGTGCGGCCAGCAGAGGTTACCAAAGCCGGGCCGTCCCGCCGAACCCTTGGTCGGGCCGCTTGCCCCTGACACATCCCCTCAAGCAAGGATGTCCCCGTGACCGACCCCACCCCGCACCGCACCGCCGAGGACGAGGTCGTCGACCTCTGCAGCGAGCTGATCCGCATCGACAGCACGAACTTCGGCGATGGCACCGGGCCGGGGGAGCGCCCGGCCGCCGAGTACGTCGCCGAGCGGCTGGCCGAGGTCGGCCTGGACACCACGATCGTCGAGAGCGGGCCCGGCCGGGCCAACGTGCTGGCCCGGATGGAGGGCAGCGACCCCTCCCGGCCGGCGCTGCTCATGCACGGCCACCTCGACGTGGTTCCCGCGGACGCCGCCGACTGGGCGGTGCACCCGTTCAGCGGGGAAGTCCGGGACGGCTACGTCTGGGGCCGCGGCGCGGTGGACATGAAGGACATGGACGCGATGATTCTGGCCGTCGTACGGCAGCGGATGCGCGAGGGACGCCGGCCGTCCCGAGACGTCGTCCTCACCTTCCTGGCCGACGAGGAAGCGGGTGGCCGGGCCGGCGCGCACCGGCTGGTCGAGACGCACGCGGACACCTTCGACGGCGTCACCGAGGCGGTGGGGGAGGTCGGCGGCTTCTCGCTCACCGTCGGCGAGGGACGCCGGCTCTACCTCGTGGAGACCGCCGAGAAGGGCCTGGCCTGGATGCGGCTGACCGCCAAGGGTCGGGCCGGTCACGGGTCGATGATCAACGACGACAACGCGGTCACCCTGCTGGCCGAGGCCGTGGCGAGGCTCGGCCGGCACGACTTCCCGGTGCGGATGACCGACACCGTGCGCCGGCTTGTCGCCGAGCTGTCCGACGCCCTGCAGATTGACCTGGGCGAGGACGAGGGGGACCTCGAGGCCGTCGTCAGCAAGCTCGGCCCGCTCGCCACGCTGATCGGCGCCACCCTGCGCAACACCGTCAACCCGACCATGCTGGACGCCGGCTACAAGGTGAACGTCATCCCCGGGCAGGCACAGGCGCAGGTCGACGGCCGGTTCCTGCCGGGGTACGAGGAGGAGTTCTTCGCCACGGTCGACGAGCTGCTCGGCCCGGGCGTCACACGCGAGTTCGTGGTGCATGACGTGGCGCTGGAGACCGCGTTCGAGGGGTCGCTGATCGACGCGATGCGGGCCTCGCTCACGGCCGAGGACCCGGCCGGCCGCCTGGTGCCGTACATGCTCTCCGGCGGCACGGACGCGAAGGCCTTCGCACGGCTGGGAATCAAGGGGTACGGCTTCGCACCGCTGCAGCTGCCACCGACACTCGACTTCGCGGCCCTGTTCCACGGCGTGGACGAGCGGGTGCCGGTGGACGCGCTGAAGTTCGGGGTGCGGGTCCTCGATCGGTTCCTCGACCTGGCTTGACCCCGCGCCGCGCGGCGATTCAGGCGGTGCGCCGGACCCGGATGATGCGCCGGCGCAGCCAGACCCGCCGGCGGCCGTCCGGGTACAGCCGCAGCCGGGCCAGCTCCCAGCCGCCATACTCGGCCTCCTCCGTCAGCAGCGCCCGGGCAGTATTGCGGGACGTGCCGCGCGGCAGGGTGACCTCACGCAGCTCGTACTCGGTCACGCTGTGGTCCCTTTCATCGCACCCATGGTGCCGCACCGGGTACCGTCCGGGGCATGACCAACGCGCAGGACGTCCGAGAGCTACTGGCTCACCTCACCGAGGCACTCGAGGCGCACCTGGACGCGGTGGAGGGCAGCACGGGTGAGAACGACCCCGGTGTCGCCGCCGCGTTCGACGAGGTCCACGACGCCTTCCTCGCGTACGAGGAGGCGCTGTACGACGTCCACGACGAGGTCGTGCCCATGAGCATCGTCGAGGACGAGGGCGAGGAGGAGGACCCGCTCACCGAGCTGTGAGCCTCAGGCCTCGGCCAACATCCCGGCCAGCAGGGTGACCCGCTGCGGGGTGACCGCGGTCGCGACCGCTTGCGGCAGGGCCGGACCGACCGCCGTCACCACCGACAGGTGCGTCGTCGCGAGCAGCGCCAGCTCGTAGACCATCGCCCGGGAGACCACCCCCGCGGTCTCCGCCCCGAAGCAGCCGACGATGGCCGCCCACCGCTGCGCCGCCCAGGCCGCCTCGTGCAGCCCGAACACCGAAGCTCCGGTCCCGTCCAGCGCCTCGGCGAGCGCCCGGGTTCCGGCGTCCCCCCGGTGCAGCGGCGCGAGGACGGCGATGTCCGCGGCCGCGACCCCGAACGACCCGGGGATCGAGTCGCTGACCAGCTGCCGCGCCCGCCGGAGCACGGTCGCGTCGTCGGCGCAGGGGACCACCACGAGCGAGCGGTCCGCCGGGTCGGCCGGCGGCAGCTGCCCGGCCCGCACCGCCGCGGCGAGTCGCCCGAGCGTTCCCGGGCCGGTCGTGGCCGGGCGGAGGTCGCGCACCTGGACCTCGCCCCATGCCAGCAGGTCGCGCAGCACCGCGCCCGGATGCGGTCCGGGCAGCCGATCGGGGTCACCGGCCAGCAGTACCGGGACGTCCCCCGGCACTGACTGCAGCAGCCCGGCGAGCTCGTCGAGTGGCCGTCGGTCCACCCGGTCCACCACGAACGCCTCCGCGCTGTCCGGGACGTCGCCCAGGACGACGGCCACCCGCCCCTCCGCGGCCAGGCCCTGCAGCTCGACGGCGACGCCCTCCTCTGCGCTGGCCAGGCCCTCGAGGGCCAGCAGCCCGCCGGCGTCCACCACCCGGCCGGCGGACAGCGCGTCGTCCACCGAGCCCTGGTCGAGCGCAGCCAGCACCACGTCGGTGCGCACGGCAGTGTGCCCGTCCAGCGCGGCCCGCTCGAGCAGCCGCACCAGGTCGTCGGCGCTCAGCGCCCGGTCCCCGCGTCGTCCGGGTAGGCCAAGGTGGGCTCGGACACCTCGTCGAGCACGTCGCGGATCTCCTGCGGCAGCACCAGGTCTTCGACCTGCAGCGAGCCGCGCAGCTGAGCCGCGGTGCGGGCTCCCACGATGGGCGCCACCACGCCGGGCC
Organism: Actinomycetes bacterium; assembly: GCA_036510875.1. Taxonomy (NCBI): domain Bacteria; kingdom Bacillati; phylum Actinomycetota; class Actinomycetes; species Actinomycetes bacterium. The sequence goes on along the minus strand of DATCDE010000110.1, from coordinate 45,483 downwards.
GGTCTCGCACCCAGGCCAAGGCCACCTCGAGCGGCGCCAGCCCGAGGCCCTCCGCCGCGGTCGCGACCGCCGTGACCACGCGGGCCGCGTCGACCTCCAGGTACGGCTCGACGAACGCGGCGAAGTGCGGCGAGGCGGCCCGGGAGTCGGCGGGGGTGCCGGTGCGGTACTTGCCGGTGAGCACGCCCCGACCCAGCGGCGACCAGGGCAGCACGCCCAGGCCCAGCGCGGTGGCCGCCGGAAGCACCTCGCGCTCGATGCCGCGCTGCAGCAGGGAGTACTCCATCTGGGTCGCGACCAGCGGGGTGCGCCCCGGCCAGGCGGTCTGCCAGGTCGCGGCCCGCGCCGTCTGCCAGCCGCTGTAGTTCGAGATGCCCAGGTAGCGGACCTTGCCGGAGGCCACCGCTTCGTCCATCGCAGCAAGGGTCTCCTCCAGCGGCGCGGAGGCGGACCAGGTGTGCACCTGCCACAGGTCGATGAAGTCGGTGCCCAGCCGGCGCAGCGACGTCTCCAGGTCCCGCAGCAGGCCACGGCGGGACGTGTCCACCCGACGGGTGCCCTCGGGGAAGGTGATGCCCGCCTTCGTCGCCAAGACCAGCTGGTTCCGGGGGACGACGTCGCCGACGAGGGTGCCCAGCACCGTCTCGCTGGCGCCGTCCCCGTAGCCCACGGCGGTGTCCACGAGCGTCCCGCCGGCCTCGACGAAGGCGGCCAGCTGGTCGCGCGCCTCGTGCTCGTCGGTGTCGCGGCCCCAGGTCATCGTGCCGAGACCGAGCCGTGACACCAGCAGCCCACTGGTCCCGAGCCTTCGCTGCTCCATGGTGCCGAAGGCTACCCAGCCCACCCCGATAGAGTCGTGGCCGACCACCGAACGGCAGGCGGGAGCCGTCATGAAGCTGGGGCTGAACCTGGGCTACTGGGGGGCCGGCAACGACGCCGAGAACCTCGAGCTGGCCCGCGAGGCCGATCGCCTCGGGTACTCGGTCGTGTGGGCTGCGGAGGCCTACGGCAGCGACGCAGCGACCGTGCTCAGCTGGGTCGCCGCGCAGACCGAGCGGATCGACGTCGGCTCGGCGATCTTCCAGATCCCCGGCCGGACTCCGGCCCTCACCGCGATGACCGCGGCTACCCTGGACACGCTGTCCGGCGGGCGGTTCCGGCTCGGGCTGGGTGTGTCCGGCCCCCAGGTCTCCGAGGGCTGGCACGGCGTCCGGTTCGACAAGCCGCTGGCGCGCACCCGCGAGTACGTCGAGATCGTGCGGATGGCGCTGGGCCGCAAGGTGGTGCGGTACGACGGGGAGTTCTTCACGCTGCCGCTGCCGGACGGCCCGGGCAAGGCGCTGCGGTTGACCGTGCACCCGGTGCGCGAGCACCTGCCCGTCTATCTGGCCGCGGTGGGCCCGAAGAACCTCGAGCTGGCCGGTGAGATCGCTGACGGCTGGCTGGCCATCTTCTTCAGCCCGGAGCACGCGGCTGAGGCGCTGGACCACCTGCGGGCCGGACGGGCCAAGGCGGGCAAGGACCTCAGCGACTTCGACGTCGTCCCGACCGTCCCGGTCGTCGTCGGCGAGGACCTGATGGCCTGCGCCGAGCCGGTGCGTGCCTACTCCGCGCTGTACGTCGGGGGCATGGGCAGCCGGGAGAAGAACTTCTACAACCAGCTGGCCGTCCGGATGGGCTTCGGCGAGGCCGCCGCGCAGGTCCAGGACCTGTACCTGCGGCGCGAGTACGCCGCAGCCGCGGCCGCCGTCCCGTTCGAGTTCATCGACCAGACGGCGCTGATCGGGCCCAAGGGGCGCATCGCCGAGCGGCTGGTCGCCTACGCGGCCGCCGGGGTCACCAACTTGTCGGTGGCCTCCTACGCCGGGACGCTCGACGAGCGCAAGGCCACCCTGCGCACCGTGCTGGAGGCACTCGAGCTGGCCGGGCTCGCGGAGTGAGCTGGCTGCAAGCCGTCGTCCTGGGGCTGGTCCAGGGACTCACCGAGTTCCTGCCGATCTCGTCGACCGCGCACCTGCGCATCGTCGCCGAGCTGGCTGGCTGGGCCGACCCGGGGGCGGCGTTCACCGCGGTGACCCAGATCGGCACCGAGACCGCCGTGCTCATCTACTTCCGCAAGGACCTGGTCCGGATCGTCTCGACCTGGGCGCGCTCGCTGGTCCGCCCGCAGCTGCGCGGCGACATCGACGCCCGCACCGGCTGGTACGTCATCATCGGCACCCTGCCGATCGCGATCCTCGGCTTCTTGTTCCGCGACCAGATCGAGACGGTGGCGCGTGACCTGCGGCTGATCGCCGCCATGATGATCGTCGTCGGCGTGGTGCTGTTCGTGGCGGACCGGGTGGGTCGCCGGGCCAAGACGCTGGCCGACCTCGGTGCCCGTGACGGCGTGGTCTTCGGGCTGGCCCAGACCTGCGCCCTGATCCCCGGCGTCTCCCGCTCGGGCGGCACGATCTCGGCCGGACTGTTCCTCGGGTACACGCGGCCGGCGGCCACCCGCTACGCGTTCCTGCTCGCCGTCCCCGCCGTGCTCGCGTCCGGTCTCTTCGAGGCACTGAAGATCGGCGGCACGAGCGCGACGGCGTGGGGCCCGACCCTGCTGGCCACGGTGATCGCGTTCGCGGTGGGCTACGCGGTCATCGCCTGGCTGATCCGCTACGTCGCCACCAACTCGTTCCTGCCGTTCGTCATCTACCGGATCGGCGTGGGCGTGCTGGTCTTCGTCCTGCTCGGCACCGGCACCATCACCGCCTGACTTGCCAGGGTGAGGACGACGCATACGTCGTCCTCACCCTGACAGACAGTCAGAGCCAGCCGCTGCGCTTGAAGGCGCGGTACAGGCCCAGGCAGATCGCGACCATGACCGCCATGACCAGCGGGTAGCCGAACGCCCAGTGCAGCTCGGGCATGTGCGAGAAGTTCATCCCGTAGATGCCGGCGATCGCGGTGGGGACGGCGAGGATGGCCGCCCACGAGGTGATCTTGCGCATGTCCGAGTTCTGCCGCAGCCCGACCTGGGCCAGGTGCGCCTGCAGGATGCTGGACAGCAGCAGGTCCATGGACTCGATCTGCTCGGCGACCCTCGCCAGGTGGTCGGTCACGTCCCGGAAGAACGGGCGCACCTCCTCGGGCACGAACGCCAGCCGGGAGCCTTGCACCTGCTGCAGCGCCTGGGCCAGCGGGCTGGCAGCGCGCCGCAGCTCCAGCAGCTCCCGCTTGAGCGTGTAGATCTGCTCGAACGCGTCGGAGAAGTGCTGTGAGAAGACCGCCGTCTCCAGCCCGTCGAGGTCGGTCTGCAGCGCCTTGGCGACGTCGAGATAGGTGTCGACCACCGCGTCGGCCACGCCGTAGAGAACGGCGGCCGGCCCGTGCGCGAGCACCTCCGGATCGGCCTCCAGCCGCTGCCGGACGGCGCTTAGCTCCTGGCCCACCCCGTGCCGGACGGTCACCACGAAGTCGGTCCCGACGAACAGCGCGACCTCGCCGGTCTCCACGGCGGACGTGGCATCGTCGTAGGTCAGGGTCCGCAGCACGACGAACAGGTGGTCGCGGTAGGTGTCCACCTTGGGCCGCTGGTGGGCCTGGACGGCGTCCTCGACGGCCAGCTCGTGCAGCCCGAACACCCGCGAGACGCCGAGCAGGTCGGTCTCGGTGGGCTCGAGCAGACCCATCCAGACGAACGCGGACGGGTCGTGGCGGGCCTCCGAGGCCAGCCGCAGCACGTTGCGCGTCTCCTCTGCGCGGGAGCCCTCCCGGTACAGCGCGCAGTCGACGATCACCCGTGCATTCTGCCGCCGCCGGTCCGTGCCGGTCCCCGACTCACTAAGTTGCACGGGTGACCACGCTGCTGCTCGTCCGCCACGGCCGCACCGCGGCGAACGCCTCGGGCGTGCTGGCCGGCTGGACCCCGGGCGTCGACCTGGACGACACCGGCCGCGCCCAGGCCGCGGCGCTGGCCGAGCGGCTGCGCCCGGTCCCGCTCGCCGCGCTGGTCACCAGCCCGCTCGAGCGCTGCCGGCAGACCGCCGCCGCTCTGCTGGATGGTCGCCCGTCCCCGGCGGCCGAGGTGGATGCCCGGCTGGGCGAGGTGCGCTACGGCGACTGGACCGGCCGCGAGCTCAAGCTGCTGGCCAAGGACCCGCTGTGGGCCGCGGTCCAGGCCCATCCCTCCTCGGTGACCTTCCCCGGCGGAGAGTCGCTGCGCGCCATGCAGGCCAGGGCCGTCGACGCGGTCCGCGAGCACAACGCACGGCTCGGGCCGGACGCCGTGTGGGCGGCCGTCAGCCACGGTGATGTGATCAAGGCCGTCGTGGCCGACGCTCTGGGGCTGCACCTGGACCAGTTCCAGCGCATCGTCGTCGACCCGTGCTCGGTCACGGTGATCAGCTACGCGCCGCTGCGGCCGTTCGTCGTCCGGGTCAACGACACCGGTGGCCCGCTCGAGCCGTTCGTGCCCAAGCCCAAGCGTCGCCGCCGCGCCAGCAGCGACGCCGCGGTGGGCGGCGGCAGCGGCTGAGGCAGCGACCCGCCGTTAGGGTTGAGGCATGCCGCAGGTCTTCGACTTCGACCCACCGGACCGGTTCGTCGTGGGCACCGTGGGGGAGCCCGGCCAGCGCACGTTCTACTTGCAGGCCAGCGGCGCCGGGCGGGTGACCAGCGTGGCCCTGGAGAAGCAGCAGGTGGCCCTGCTCGTGGAGCGCACCAACGAGCTGCTCGACCAGGTGCGCGGCGCCGGGATCACTGCCGTGCCGCCGTCCGCCCCGCCCGAGCTGGACGACCGGGCGCCGCTGGACACCCCGATCAGCGAGGAGTTCCGGGTCGGCACCTTGACCCTGGCGTGGGACGGCGACACCGAGCGGCTGGTGATCGAGGCGTTCGCGGTCGAGGACGCCGATGCCGAGGGCACCGATGCCGAGGGCACCGAGGACGAGGGGGAGGGCATCCCGACCCCGCCGCGGACCGACGTGCTGCGGGTGCACCTCACCGGATCGGCAGCCCGCGCCTTCGCCCAGCGCGGCCAGGCCGTGGTGGGCGCGGGACGGCCGCCGTGCCCGTTCTGCGAGCTGCCGCTGGACCCGGCCGGCCACCTGTGCCCGCGGCAGAACGGTCACCGGCGCCGCTAGCGGGCACGACGCCACGACAGCCGTCAGACTGGGGCCCATGAGCGCGCTGGTCCCCTCGGTCGAGCAGACCTTGCGGCTGCTGCGCGACGGTGAGCTCGAGGTGCAGGGGCGCCTGGTGGAGGCGTCCAACGCCACTCTGTACTGCACCGTGACCCTGGACGGCGAGACCGCGACCTGTGTGCACAAGCCGGTCGCGGGGGAGCGGCCGCTGTGGGACTTTCCCGACGGCACCCTCGCCGCGCGGGAGGTCGCCGCCTACGAGGTCTCGGTCGCCACCGGCTGGGACCTGGTCCCCCCGACCGTGCACCGAGACGGCCCGTTCGGGCCGGGCATGTGCCAGCTGTGGGTGGACGTCGACGAGACCGTCGACCTGGTGCAGCTGGCCCGCAGCGACCGGCGCGACCTGCGTCGGCTGGCCGTCCTCGACGCGGTGATCAACAACGCCGACCGCAAGGGCGGGCACCTGCTGCCCACCCCGGACGGCCGGGTGTACGGCGTGGACCACGGGGTCTGCTTCGCCGCCGACAACAAGCTGCGCACCCTGCTGTGGCAGTGGAGCAACGACCGGCTGCCGGCCGAGGCGGTGGAGGTGCTGCGCCGGCTGCGGGCCGACCTGGATCGACAGCTGGGCGCTCGGCTGGGGGAGCTGCTCACCCGCAAGGAGCTCCAGGCCACCCGGCGGCGGGTGGACCGGCTGCTCAGCACCGGCCGGTACCCACAGCCCGGCAGCGACTGGCCGGCCGTCCCGTGGCCCCCGTTCTGATCGGCCCACCGTAGGCTCACCCCTCGTGGAGTCCTGGAGCGCGCCCGCCGTCCCCTCGCTGCCCGGGCAGGGCCCGCCGCTGCGCCTGCACGACACCGCCACCGGCGAGCTGCGCCCCATCGCGCCCGGGGCGACCGCCCGGATGTACGTCTGCGGGATCACCCCCTACGACGCGACCCACCTGGGCCACGCCGCCACCTACCTGGCCTTCGACCTGGTCCAGCGGGTGTGGCTGGACGCCGGCCACGAGGTCCACTACGTGCAGAACGTCACCGACGTCGACGACCCGCTGCTCGTCCGCGCGCTGGAGACCGGCCAGGACTGGCGTGACGTCGCCGCCCGCGAGACCGAGGTGTTCCGCGGGGACATGACCGCGCTGCGGGTCATCCCGCCGCGGGAGTACATCGGCGCGGTCGAGGCGATCCCGCTGGTCGTCCGGCTGATCGAGCGGCTGCGCGAGCAGGGCCACGTCTACGACGTCGGCGGCGACCTGTACTTCCCCGTGCACGCCGACCCGCGGTTCGGCGGGGTCAGCGGGCTGGACGACGCGACGATGGTGTCGCTGTTCGCCCAGCGCGGCGGCGACCCGGACCGACCGGGCAAGAAGCACCCGCTGGACTGCCTGTTGTGGCAGGCGGCCCGACCGGACGAGCCGGCCTGGGACTCCTCGCTCGGGCACGGCCGACCGGGGTGGCACATCGAGTGCACCGCGATCGCCTTGCACCACCTGGGCAACGGGTTCGACCTGCAGGGCGGCGGCAGCGACCTGGTGTTCCCGCACCACGAGATGTGCGCCGCCGAGGCGCACGCGGTCACGGGGGAGTGGCCGTTCGCGCGCAGCTTCGTGCACGCGGGCATGGTGGGGCTGGACGGCGAGAAGATGTCCAAGTCCCGGGGCAACCTGGTGTTCGTCTCCCAGCTGCGCCGTGACGGTGCGGACCCGATGGCGATCCGGCTGGCCCTGCTGGCGCACCACTACCGAACCGACTGGGAGTGGCACCCCGAGGCCCTCACCGAGGGGACCGCGCGGCTGGAGCGGTGGCGCGCCGCCGTGGCCACGACGTCCGGCCCGGACGCCGGACCGGTCGTGGCCGCGCTGCGCGAGGCGCTGGCCGACGACCTGGACGCCCCGCGGGCGCTGCGGGCGGTGGACCGTTGGGTCGAGCAGGTGCGGCTCGCACAGGGCAGCGCCGCGGCCGCCCCCGAGGAGATCCGGCGGGCGGTCGACGCCCTGCTCGGGGTCGCGCTGTGACCCATGGCTCGGCGCTGTCGCAGCTGCTCGAGGAGCGGCTGGCCGCGGCGACCGCCGTGCTCGCCGCCGCCGCGGGGGACTCGACGCTGTGCTCGATCGGCCGGTCCGGCCGCGGCCACCCCGGGGTGAAGTACCCGGAGGGCCAGGTGGCCGCCCTGCGCGAGCTGCGGCGGGCGCTGTCCGGCGACCCCGAGCACCCGGCCGAGGTGCTGGCCCGGGTGCGGGGCGGCTGGGCGAAGGACCTGGCCCGGCGGACGGCGGACGACCCGGACTCGAACTGGGCGGTCTACCGCGAGGGCGGCGTGGACGCCCTGGACGCGCTGTCCACCGACCCGCCGGCCTGAGCCGCCTCGGCGTCCGCGGCGCCCAGCACGGCCTGCCGCTCCCGCCACAGCAGCACGAGCGCGAACACCAGGCCGGCCACCCCGGGCAGGTCGCTCACGGTCAACCCGTTGCTGTGCGAGAACGGGACCAGCGTGGGGCCCTCGCGCGCCACCGGCACCCTGGCCCAGACCAGTGACAGCACGAGCAGCACCCACTCGGCGCGTGGTACGCCACGTAGGACCGCCCGCAGCGTCAGCGCCATCATCAGCAGGTAGCCGACGGCCAGCAACGGTCAGCCCCGATCGAAGCCTTTGTCCGGGCCCTCACTGGCCCGGCGCTTGAGGTACCGCTCGAACTCCAAGGCGATCGCGTCGCCGCTGGCCTCGGGCAGCTCGGCGGTGTCTCGGGCCTCCTCGAGGGTGCGCACGTACTCGGCGACCTCGTCGTCCTCCGCGGCCAGCTCGTCGACACCGCGCTCCCACGCCACCGACTCCTCGGGCAGGTCACCGAGGGGGACCGGTACGTCCAGGAGGTCCTCGACCCGCCGCAGCAGCGCCATCTCCGCCTTGGGGCAGGGCGGCTGCCCCACGTAGTGCGGCACCGCTGCCCACAGCGACACGGCCGGCAGCCCGGCCCGCGCCCCAGCGGCCTGCAGCACACCGACGATCCCGGTGGGCCCCTCGTAGCTGGACTCCTCCAGGTCGAGGGCGCGGGCCAACCCGGGGTCGGTGACCGTGCCGGTCACCGGGACCGGACGGGTGTGCGGGGTGTCCGCCAGCAGCGCGCCGAGCGTCACCACCATCTCGACGCCGAGGTCCGCAGCGACGGCGAGCAGCTCGTCGCAGTACGAGCGCCAGCGCATGCTCGGCTCGACACCACGGACGAGCACGACGTCGCGCGTCTGGTTCGGCAGCCGGGCGACCGAGATCCGGGTGCCCGGCCAGCTGATCCGCCGGACGCCGTCGGTGTCCAGCTCGATGTGCGGCCGGTTCACCTGGAAGTCGTAGTAGTCCTCGGGGTCCAGCTCGGCGATGACCTCGGCCGACCAGACGTCCTCGAGGTGCTCGACCGCCGCCGTCGCGGCGTCCCCTGCGTCGTTCCAGCCCTCGAACGCGGCAATCAGCACCGGGTCGGTGAGCTCGGGCAGCTCGTCTAGCTCGATCACCCCAGACCTCCCGGTGGCTCTCGTCGTGGACCGGCCGTACGCAGTCAGCCTACGTGGTCGCCCAGGTACCCTCATCGACATCATGACCGAGACCGCGCGGGGGCTTGCCGCTGGCCCGAGCGGGCTGCGCCGAGCACTGGCCGAGCGGGTCGTGGTCGCCGACGGGGCGATGGGGACCATGCTCCAGGCGCACGCGCTGAGCTTGGAGGACTTCGCGGGGCTCGAGGGCTGCAACGAGATCCTCAACGTGACCCGGCCGGACGTCGTCCGGTCGGTGCACGACGCGTTCCTTGAGGTCGGGGTCGACTGCGTCGAGTCCAACACCTTCGGTGCGAACCTGGCCAACCTGTCCGAGTACGGCATCCCCGAGCGGATCCGGGAGCTGGCCGAGGCCGGCGCCCGCATCGCCCGGGAGGCCGCGGACGCCTGGTCCACGCCCGGGCAGCCCCGCTACGTGCTGGGCTCGGTGGGCCCCGGCACCAAGCTGCCGACTCTGGGGCACATCACCTTCGCCGAGCTGCGCGACTCGTACGCCGACCAGGTGGCCGGGCTGTTGGACGGCGGCGTGGACGCGGTGCTCATCGAGACCGCCCAGGACCTGCTGCAGGCGAAGGCCGCGGTCATCGGGGCCAAGCGGGCCATCGCCGCCGCCGGCCACGACGTCCCGGTGCTCGTGCAGGTGACCGTCGAGACCACCGGCACCATGCTGCTCGGCACCGAGATCGGCGCGGCGCTCACCGCGCTGGAGCCGCTCGGGATCGACGCGATCGGCCTGAACTGCGCCACCGGCCCGGCCGAGATGAGTGAGCACCTGCGGCACCTGTCCAAGTACGGCCGCCCGCTGATCAGCTGCATGCCAAACGCCGGCCTGCCGGTGCTGACCGCCGACGGCGCGCACTACCCGTTGACGCCGGAGCAGCTGGCCGACGCCCACGACACGTTCACCCGCGAGTACGGGCTGTCCCTCGTCGGCGGCTGCTGCGGCACGACCCCCGAGCACCTGCGCGCCGTCGTCGAGCGGGTGCACGGCCGCCCGCTGACCCCTCGGGATCCGCGACCGGAGGCCGGGGTTGCCTCGCTGTACCAGGCGGTGCCGTTCGCCCAGGACACCTCCTACCTCTCGATCGGCGAGCGCACCAACGCCAATGGCTCCAGGGCGTTCCGCGACGCGATGCTTGAGGGCCGGTGGCAGGACTGCGTCGAGATCGCCCGCGAGCAGAACCGCGACGGTGCCCACCTGCTGGACCTGTGCATCGACTACGTCGGCCGGGACGGCGTGGCCGACATGCGGGCGCTGGCCGGACGGCTGGCCACGGCGTCCACCCTGCCGCTCGTCCTGGACTCCACCGAACCGGCCGTGCTGGAGGCGGGGCTGGAGATGATCGGCGGCCGCGCGGTGGTCAACTCGGTGAACTACGAGGACGGCGACGGCCCGGACTCGCGGATCCGCCGGATCATGCCGCTGGTCCGGGAGCACGGCGCGGCCGTCGTGGCGCTGACCATCGACGAGCAGGGCCAGGCCCGCACCGCGGACTGGAAGGTCGCGGTGGCCGACCGGCTGATCGTCGACCTGACCACCACCTGGGGGATGGCCGTCGAGGACATCATCGTCGACTGCCTCACCTTCCCCATCGCCACCGGCCAGGAGGAGACCCGTCGGGACGCCGTCGAGACCCTCGCAGCGATCCGGGAGGTCAAGCGCCGCTGGCCCGGGGTGCGCACCACGCTGGGGCTGTCGAACGTCTCGTTCGGGCTCAACCCGGCCGCCCGGCAGGTGCTCAACTCGGTGTTCCTCGCCGAGGCCGTCGAGGCGGGCCTGGACTCCGCGATCGTGCACGCCTCGAAGATCCTGCCGACGGCTCGCATCCCGCAGGAGCAGCTGCAGGTCGCCCTCGACCTCGTGCACGACCGCAGGCGGGAGGGCTACGACCCGCTGCAGCGCTTCTTGGAGCTGTTCGAGGGGGTGGACGCCACCGCGCTGCGCCAGTCCCGGGCCGAGGAGCTGGCCGCGCTGCCGCTGTTCGAGCGGCTGCAGCGGCGCATCGTCGACGGCGAGCGCACCGGTCTCGAGGCGGACCTCGACGCCGCGCTGGAGTCGCACTCCGCCCTCGACCTCGTCAACGACACCCTGCTGGCCGGGATGAAGACGGTCGGCGAGCTGTTCGGCTCCGGCCAGATGCAGCTGCCGTTCGTGCTGCAGTCGGCTGAGGTGATGAAGACCGCGGTCGGCTACCTCGAGCCGCACATGGACCGAACCGACGAGAGCGGCAAGGGCACCATCGTGCTGGCCACCGTCAAGGGCGACGTCCACGACATCGGCAAGAACCTGGTGGACATCATCCTGAGCAACAACGGCTTCCGGGTGGTCAACCTAGGCATCAAGCAGCCGGCCAGTGCGATCATCGCCGCTGCCGAGGAGGCGGACGCCGACCTGATCGGCATGTCCGGCCTGCTCGTGAAGTCGACCGTGGTCATGAAGGAGAACCTGTCGGAGCTGACCCAGCGCGGCCTGGCCTCCCGGTGGCCGGTACTGCTCGGCGGCGCGGCGCTCACCAGGGCCTACGTGGAGCAGGACCTGGCCGAGCAGTTCGACGGTGAGGTCCGCTACGCGCGGGACGCCTTCGAGGGGCTGCGGCTGATGGAGGCGTTCATGGCGCACCGACGCGGGCTCACTGACGCCCTGCCGCCGCGGCGCGAGCGCGTCGTCCGGTCGGTGGCCCGGCCGGACGAGACCCCGACCGACCAGCTGCCCGCCCGCTCCGACGTCGCCACCGACGTCCCCGTGCCGACCCCGCCGTTCCTCGGCAGCCAGGTGGTCAAGGGGATCGCGCTGGCCGAGTACGCCGCCTACCTCGACGAGCGGGCGCTGTTCCTGGGCCAGTGGGGCCTCAAGCCCGGCCGTGGCGAGGGCGGCGCCAGCTACGAGGAGCTGGTGGAGACGCAGGGCCGGCCCCGGCTGCGGATGTGGCTGGACCGGCTGCAGACCGAGGGCCTGCTCGAGGCCGCAGTGGCGTACGGGTACTTCCGCTGTGTCAGCGAGGGCGACGACCTGGTCGTGCTGTCTGACGACGGCGGCGCCGAGCGCCACCGGTTCGCCTTCCCGCGGCAGCGGCGGGACCGGCACCTGTGCCTGTCCGACTTCTTCCGGCACCGGGAGTCGGGGGAGACCGACGTGGTCGGCTTCACCGTGGTCACCATGGGCCGGCGGATCTCGGAGGCCACGGGTGAGCTGTTCGCCAAGAACGCCTACCGCGACTACGTCGAGCTGCACGGGCTGTCGGTGCAGCTGGCCGAGGCGCTGGCCGAGTACTGGCACGCGAGGATCCGGGCCGAGCTGGGCTTCGCCGCCGAGGACGCCGGCGACCTCGGCGCGATCCTGGACCAGGGCTACCGCGGCTCCCGGTACTCCTTCGGCTACCCGGCCTGCCCCGACCTGGAGGAGCAGGCCAAGGTGGTCGACCTGCTCCAGCCGGAGCGGATCGGGGTGACCCTGTCCGAGGAGTTCCAGCTGGCGCCCGAGCAGTCCACGTCGGCACTGGTCGTCCATCACCCTGAGGCCAAGTACTTCAACGCCCGATGAGCGGGCTGCAGGCGGTGCTGTTCGACATGGACGGGCTGCTCGTCGACACCGAGCACACCTGGTTCGTGGCCGAGCGCACCGTGATGGCCGAGCTTGGGGCGGACTGGGACGAAGCGGACCAGGCGCACACCGTGGGCGGGCCCATGGAGCGGGCCACGCGGTACATGGCCGAGAAGGCCGGCAGCGACCTGCCCTGGCAGGCGGTCGCCGGGCGGCTGATCGACGCGATGGCCGACCTGTTGGTGCACGGCGCCGACCACCGCCCCGGCGCTCAGGCGCTGCTCGACGACCTGGTGGCGGCCGGGGTGCCCTGCGCGCTGGTGTCGTCGTCCCCGCGCCGACTGGTCGACGCGGTGCTCGCGTCGGTGGGCGGGGACCACTTCACCACGACCATCGCGGGGGACGAGGTGCCGCGCACCAAGCCGAACCCGGACCCTTACCTGCAGGCGGCCCGGCACCTCGGCGTGCAGCCCAGCCGCTGCGTGGTCCTCGAGGACAGCCCGGTCGGCATCGCCGCGGCCGAGGCGGCCGGTTGCGTTGTCGTCGCCGTCCCGTTCGTCGTGCCGATCGAGCCGGGACCGCGCCGGCACGTCGTCGGCTCGCTCACCGAGCTGGACGCCGTCCGGCTGCGGACCCTGGTCGCCGGCGACTGAGCCCGCCCGTGGCCCGGCTACTCGGTGGTGACCGCCCGCAACACGTCCAGCCGGGCCGCGCGGCGGGCCGGCCACAGCGCCGCCAGCACCCCGACCAGCCCGGCGACCCCGAGGAACGCCACCAGCAGGACCCACGGAACGCTCAGCACGTTGATGCCCTGGTCGGCGATGGCCCGCTGCAGGGCCACCCCGAAGACCAGGCCGAGGACGATGCCGAGCAGCGCCCCGAACACTGCGATCACGACCGACTCGACCCGGATCATCCGCCGCAGCTGGCGGCGTGTGGTGCCGATCGCCCGCAGCAGCCCGATCTCGCGGGTCCGCTCGACCACCGACAGCACCAGGGTGTTGATGATGCCCAGCACCGCGATGAAGATCGCCAGCGCCAGCAGCGCGTAGATCAGCGAGAGCAGCTGGTTGATCTGGCCACGCACCTGCGCCTTGAACTCGGTTTGGTCCTGCACCTGCACGTTCGGGTACGCCGCGAGTGCGGCGTCGATCGCCGGCCGCAGCGAGGCCCCGTCGACCCCCGGGGCGGCCAGGGCGTACACCGTCGTGTCGACGTCCGGCCCCCCGGCGTCGTGGGCGGTCTGCAGCGACATGGCGTAGCCGCCGAAGCCGGTCTCGGCGTGGTAGATCGCGACGAGGGGCAGCGACTTGACGCCGCCCTGGAAGGTCACCTCGATGGCCTGGCCGAGCCGGTACCCCTTGGCCTTCGCCAGGTTGGTGTCGACCGCCAGGCCGCCGGTGCTCAACGCCCCGATCGAGCCCTCGGCCATGGACAGGTTGACCACCGTGAGCACGGTATGGGGGTCGACCGCGGTGCCGTTGACCCGCTGGCCGTCGACCATGGCGGGCACGGTCTGCACTCGGGAGACCGTCCCCACGCCCTGGACGCCGGCCAGCGCCTTGGCGACGTCCGGGCTGAACGGCTGGAAGCCGGTACCGGTCACCACGTAGTCCGCCTTGAGCACCTGGCCCAGGATGGCGTCGGTGGACGCCGTCGTCGACGCGCCGAGGATACCGAACGCGCTGACCAGGGCCAGGCCGATCATCAGCGCGGACGCCGTGGACGCGGTGCGTCGCGGGTTGCGCTGGGCGTTGAGCACGGCCAGCCGTCCGGTGGCCGAGCGCCGCCAGGGCGCCCCCAGGGCGCCGATCACGGGGGAGCTCAGCGCCGGGCTCAGCGTGATGGCGGCCACCAGGGTGAGCAGGGCGCCCAGCCCCACCAAGGAGGCCGCCAGGGAGCCGGACGCCGGGCCGCTCGCCACCAGGGCAGCCAGCCCGATGACCGCCATCGGGATGCCGGCCACCAGCCGGATCCGCAGTGAGCCGCCGAGCACGGTCACGTCATCGCGCAGCGCGGCCACCGGGGGCACCCGGGAGGCCCGCCGGGCCGGCAGGTACGCGGCCACCAAGGTGACGACCAGTCCCAGCAGGATGGACACGACCACCGTGCGGGGCTTCAGCTCGAGCCCACCGCCGGGGATGTCCAGGCCGATCACCTTGAACAGCGCGCGCAGCCCGAGGGCCAGCAGCACGCCCAGCAGCAGCCCGGTGACCCCGCCCAGGGTGCCCACGACGGCGGCCTCACCGAGCACCGAGCGGCGCACCTGGCGGCGGGTCGCGCCGACCGCCCGCAGCAGGGCCAGCTCACGGGAGCGCTGCGCGACCAGCATCGAGAAGGTGTTCAAGATGATGAAGGTGCCCACGAACAGGGCGACCAGGGCGAACACCAGCAGGAAGATGTTGATGAAGCGCAGCCCGTCGCTGATCGACTTGGCGCTCTCGTCGGTGACCTGTTGGCCGGTCTTGACCACCGTCTCGGTGGCCGGGAGGACCGCCCGGATCTGGGCGGCGAGGGTGTCCTGGGAGACGCCGGGCTTGGCCTTCACGTCGATCGACGTGAAGTGGCCCGGCTGCAGCAGCAGCTGCTGAGCGGTGACCGCGTCGAAGGCGGCGATCGAGGCACCGGCCAGGTTCCCGGTGCTGCCGTAGCGGAAGATCCCCACCACGGTCGCCTGGACCCGCGGGCCCGACGTGAGCAGGGTGGCCGTGTCGCCGACCTTGAGGAGGCCCTTGTCGGCACTCTGCGAGTCGATGGCCACCTCGCCGGACTTCACCGGACCGCGTCCGGACACCAGTCGCAGCGGGGACAGCTCGGGGTCGTCGCTCCAGTTCACGCCGAACGAGGGCGCGCCCGGCGTGCCGATCGCCTTGCCGTTGCTGCCGACGATGACCACGCCCGCGGTGAAGACCGAGCCCTCGGCCTTGGCCACACCGTCCACCCCGCGGACGGTGTCCAGCATGCTGGCGGGCAACGAGGCGGTCGTGCCCGCCCCGAAGCTCTCGGCGGTGGTGAACTCCGTCTTCGGGGTGACCGTCACGTCGGTGGAGACCTGGGTGAACAGGTCGTTGAAGGTCTTCTGCAGGGTGTCGGTGAACACCAGCGTGCCGGACACGAACGCGACGCCCAGGACGACGGCGGCCCCGGACAGCAGCAGCCGCAGCTTGTGCGACCACAACGTGCGCAAAGTGGCGCGGAGCACGTCAGACCCCCGGTGGGGGGGCCGCCGAGGCGGCCGGCTGACCACCGTCGAAGCGGCGCATCCGGCTCAGCACACGGTCGGCGGTCGGGTCGAGCATCTCCTCGACGATTCGGCCGTCGGCCAGGAACAGCACCCGGTCCGCGTAGGCGGCGGCGTTCGGGTCGTGCGTGACCATGACCACGGTCTGGCCGAGGTCGTCGACCGAGGAGCGCAGGAAGCCGAGCACCTCGGCGCCGGAGTGCGAGTCGAGGTTCCCGGTCGGCTCGTCGGCGAAGATGACGTCCGGGCGGGAGGCCAGCGCGCGGGCCACGGCCACCCGCTGCTGCTGCCCGCCGGACAGCTGGGTGGGCTTGTGCCGCAGCCGGTCCCGCAGGCTCACCGTGTCGATGACCTGGTCCAGCCAGGCCTGGTCCGGCTTGTGCCCGGCGATGTCCATCGGCAGCGTGATGTTCTCCAGCGCCGTGAGGGTCGGCAGCAGGTTGAAGCTCTGGAAGACGAAGCCAACCTTGTCCCGGCGCAGCTTGGTGAGGTCGTCGTCGCCCAGCGTGGTGAGGTCGGCGTCCCCGATGAACACCTGGCCGCTGGACGCCGAGTCGAGGCCGGCCAGGCAGTGCATGAGGGTGGACTTGCCGGAGCCGGACGGCCCCATGATGGCGGTGTAGCGGGACCGCTCGAGGGCCACGCTGACGTCGTCCAGGGCGACGACGCGGGTGTCACCCTCGCCGTACACCTTGCTGAGGTGCTCCGCCCGGGCCGCACTGGTGGCGGTCGCGGCGGTCGCGGCGGACAGGGGCTGCGGCTGGTTCGTCTGGTCAGTCACGATGCCGAGCCTAGGGCCGTGGGACGGTCCAGCTCCTCAGGGATATTCCGGACTGGACCCTGATCCGGTCAGACTTCGTCGACCGGGGTCCGCGGCGAGGGCAGCTCGGCGTCGGAGTCCACGGGGGTGTCCGGCACCGGCAGCGGCGGCGGGGTGCCCCCGAACTCCGGGCACAGGGCCCGGTGGGCGCACCAGTCGCACAGCCGGGACGGGCTGGGGCGCCAGTCGCCGGTCTCGGCCGCCTTGCTGATGGCGGCCCACACCGCGTGCAGTTTGCGCTCGGTGGCCATCAGGTTGCCCTCGTCCGGCTCGTAGCGCAGCACCTCGCCGCTGCCCAGGTACAGCAGCTGCAGCAGCCGCGGCACCACCCCGCGGGTGCGCCACAGCACCAGCGCGTAGAAGCGCATCTGGAACAGGGCCTTGGCCTCGAAGCCGGCCTTCGGGGCCTTCCCGGTCTTGTAGTCGACCACCCGCAGGTCACCGCTCGGCGCGACGTCGAGCCGGTCCACATAGCCGCGCAGAGTCAGCCCCGACGGCAGTGTCGCCTCGACGTACAGCTCGCGCTCGGCGGGCTCCAGCCGGCTCGGGTCCTCCAGCTCGAAGTAGCTGCCCAGCAGCCGCTCGGCGCCGGCCAGGAACTCGGCCAGCGCGGGGTCCGCGTCGGCGCCGTCGAACAGCGCGCCGAGCTCGGGCTCGGACTCGAGCAGCCGCTGCCACTGCGGACCGAGCATGGCGCTGGCCTGCTCGAGGGTGCGCTCCACCGCGGGCAGGTCGAACAACCGCTCCAGGACGGCGTGCACCACGGTGCCGCGGGTGGCCGCCGCGCTCGGCGGCTCCGGCAACCGGTCGACCACCCGGAACCGGTAGAGCAGGGGGCAGGTCAGGAAGTCCGCCGTCCGGGACGGGGACAGCGCCACCGGGGCCAGCCCCAGGACGTCGGTCGAGGTCATGCGGCGAGCGTAGGCGACCCCACCGACAGGTCCGACTAACATCAAGAGATGAGCACCGACGGCGGGAGCGGGACACCGCAGGCGCCGCAGCGGGCCCAGGGCGTCAAGGTGGGGTCCTTCCTGGGCATCCCCATCTACGCGAACGTGTCGCTGTTCGTCACCGCCGGGCTGCTGGCGTTGGCGTTCCTGCCCAGCATCCAGAACTACGACCCGAGCATCGGGTCGACCAAGTACCTGGTCGCGATCATGTTCGCCGCGCTGCTCTACCTGTCCATCCTCATCCACGAGGTGGCCCACGCGGCGGTGGCCAGGGCTTTCGGCCTGCCGGTCAGCTCGATCACGCTGTACATGCTGGGCGGCGTCACGGCGCTGGACCGCAAGGCCCCGACCCCGGGCCGGGACTTCGCCATCTCGGGGGCCGGACCGGCCGCCACCCTGCTGCTGGCCGGGTTCGGGATGGTCGGGCTGACCGTGACCTCGTCGGGGCAGCTGGCCCACCTGCTGCTGTTCCAGCTGACCGCGGCCAACCTGTTCGTCGGGGTGTACAACCTGCTGCCTGGCCTGCCCCTGGACGGCGGCAGCATGCTGGCCGCCGTCGTCTGGAAGATCTCCGGCCGGGAGCTCACCGGCAGCATCGTGGCCAGCTGGGCCGGTCGCGTGGTGGCGCTGCTCACGGCCCTGCTGCCGTTCCTGCTGGCCTGGCTGTCCGGCACCGCGCCGGACACGTTCCTCTTGGTCTGGGCCGCGGTGATCGCGGTGTTCCTGTGGACCGGGTCCACGCAGTCGCTGCGGGCGGCCAAGGTCAGGGCCCGGCTGCCCGCGCTCACCGTGCGGGGGCTGGTGCGCTCCGCGCTCCCGGTGACCGCTGACATGCCGCTCGCGGAGGCGCTGCGCCGGCTCGCGGAGTCCGGGGCGGCCGCCCTCGTCGTGACCGACAGCGAGCAGCGGCCCACGGGCCTGGTCAGCGAGGCCGCGGTCGCGGCCACCCCGCAGGAGCGGCGCCCCTGGGTGAACGTCGGAACGGTGGCCCGACGGCTCGAGCCGGGCCTGGTGCTGCGGACCGATCTGAGCGGGGAAGACGTGATCACCGCGCTGCAGCACACCCCCGCGACCGAGTACCTCGTGCAGGACCCGGACGGCCGGGTCCAGGGCGTGCTGTCCGCCGCCGACGTGCAGCGCGCGTTCAGCGGGGTCTAGCCACTGGTCGGGACGGCGGCCGGGGGTCGGTAGCCTTGGCGCCCGTGACCCAGCCCACCGGAGCCGCGCAGCGCGGACCGTTCCAGGCCGGGGACCGGGTCCAGCTGACCGACCCGAAGGGCCGCAAGCACACCGTCGTGCTGGAGCCGGGCCGGGAGTTCCACACCCACAAGGGCGCGATCGCGCACGACGAGCTCATCGGCGCGCCGTCCGCCACCGTGGTCCGGTCCACCGGCGGGGTGGAGTACCTGGCGCTGCGGCCGCTGTACGCCGACTTCGTGCTGGCCATGCCGCGCGGGGCGGCGGTGGTCTACCCCAAGGACGCCGCCCAGATCGTCACCCTGGCCGACGTGTTCCCCGGCGCGCGGGTGGTCGAGGCCGGGGTCGGCTCCGGCGCGCTGACCTGCGCGCTGCTGCGTGCCGTGGGGGACACCGGCCTGGTGTCCTCGTACGAGCGGCGCGAGGACTTCGCGGCGATCGCGCGCCGCAACGTGGAGACGTTCTTCGGCCAGCCGCACCCGGCCTGGACGCTCACGGTGGGGGACCTGCAGGACGCGCTCGCCGACCGGGAGGTCGACCGGGCGGTGCTCGACATGCTCGCACCCTGGGAGTGCCTGGACGCCGTGGCGACCGCGCTGGTCCCCGGCGGCGTGCTCATCGGCTACGTCGCCACCGTGACCCAGCTGTCGACCCTCGTGGAGGCGCTGCGGGCCGACGGCCGGTTCACCGAGCCGGCGTCCTGGGAGTCGCTCGTGCGCACCTGGCACGTGGAGGGGCTGGCCGTGCGGCCGGACCACCGGATGATCGGGCACACCGGGTTCCTGGTGCAGACCCGGCGGCTGGCCGACGGCGTGACGCCGCCCGCCGTCCGCCGGCGTCCGGCCAAGGCGGCGGCCCAAGCGGCGGCCCAAGTGCAGGAATAGCGCCCGACACGCCCGGACGGCACGCCGGTGGCTTCGGACGTCTACGGGTGGCGGGTACCGTCGGCATGCCGGATTTCTCCCATACGCCCGATTGGTCCCATGAGCACTGGTCGCCGCCGCACCGTCCCCCTGGCCGCCGCCGTGGCTACGGTCGCGGCCGCCGCCGCCATCGGCTCGATCGGCTTCTTCCACCCGGGCCGGGTCGCCGCCAGTGCGCGGGGCAGCACCGGCGGGACCGTGGCCGCCGCGCGGGCCAGCGGGCTGATCGCGGTACCGGTCGACCAGCTGCGCAAGGACCTGGACTGCCCTGCCTACGTGGGCGTGGTGATCGACAGCGAGGTACCCCTGGGCGCCGGGCCGACGGCCGGTGCGGTGGTCACCGGGCACTGCGACGCGCCGGCCGGGAACCCGCCGTCCGGGGTGTACGCCGTGCTGCCCTCGCCGGCCGGTCCCACTGTGCGCTCGGTGCTCGTGGACCCGGCCCAGGAGGTCCTGGTCACCGGGGTGAGCGTGCAGCGGGACGTGCTGCGCGTGCGGGGCCGGACGTACTCCTCGCACGCAGTGCCGCTGTGCTGCCCCGACCGGCCCTATGCGCGCAGCTGGGCGGTGGCCTTAGCCGGCCGGCTCACGCCCGCCGGCTAAGGGCGAACCGCTGCGGTCGTCCGGAGCGGTCCCGCCACGCCGACGATTGGTCCCGCCATGAGGGGGGCTGGCACACTTGAGAGGTGCTGGCTGAGCTCGAGCGTCCCCTCGCGCAGCCCCCAACCCCCCTTCGTCACAGGCCGGCGGCTGCCGCCACTGTGGCCGTGCTGCTGGTGATGCTGGGGGTGAACGTAGCTGTTCACCTCGGGTGGGGCTCGTTGTGGCTCGGGCCGCTCGTCGCCGTCGTGCTCGTCGGCTTCGCCCGCCGGACCGGCCTGAGCTGGTCGCAGCTGGGGTTGGGCCGGGACCGGGTCGGCTCGGGGGTCCGCTGGGCCCTCACCGCCATCAGCATCGTGGGCGCCGCCTACCTGGTCGGGGTGCTGCTGCCGCAGACCCGGACGGCCTTCCTGGACGCGCGGTACCACCTCGCCGTCACGGGCGCCCTGATGTCCGCGTTCGTGGTCATCCCGCTCGGCACGGTCCTGATGGAGGAGATCGCCTTCCGGTCCGTGCTGTGGGGGATGCTGGGACGGCACATGACGACGTGGCGCGTGCTGGTCACGACGTCGGCGCTGTTCGGGCTGTGGCACATCCTCCCGTCGCTGCACCTCGCCTCGGCCAACCAGGGCATGTCCGACGCCGTCCATGGAGCGGGCGCATCGGCGACCCTGCTGGTCGTCGCGGGCACCGTGGCCTTCACCGCGCTGGGCGGGGTGGCCGCCGGTGAGCTGAGGCGCCGCAGCGGCCACCTGCTGGCCAGCGCCGGCATGCACTGGGCGACCAACGCGCTGGGCGTGCTGTTCGGTCTGGTCGCCTGGCGGCTCGCAGGCTGATCCGGCTCGGTCTCGACCCTGGATCGCGTACTCACGCGCTTTGGTGTGCCGGCACACCTGCCGATGAAAGCCGCCAAGGACCATGCTGGGACGGTGCGGTCGACGGCTGACACCTGGCCGCCACGCGACCGACCTGCGGCAGGATCGAAGCGCACGACATGCTGACCGGAGCGGCGATCGACCGGGTGGAAGCCCGATAGGGTCGAGCCGACCGCAACGGCGGGAGGTGAGCACGATGTCGACCTACGACGATGACGCTCGGGCCTCGCGACTGCGTGCCCTGGAAGAGCGACTGACCGCACGAGAGGCCGAGCTCGCGCAGGCCGGCGCCCAGAACCAGCGGCTGACTGCCACCTTGCGCGAGGCGCGCGACCAGATCGTCGCCCTCAAGGAGGAGATCGACCGGCTGGCCCAGCCGCCGTCCGGGTTCGGGGTGTTCCTCGCCCGGCACGACGACGGCACCCTCGACATCTTCACCGGCGGGCGCAAGCTGCGAGTCGCCGTGAGCCCCGAGGTCGACGCCGGGGCGCTGCGCCGCGGCCAGGAGCTCATGCTCAACGAGGCCATGAACGTCGTCCGGGCGATGGAGTTCGAGAGGCTCGGCGAGGTCGTCATGCTCAAGGAGCTGCTCCCGGACGGCGAGCGGGCGCTGGTCATCGGGCGGGCCGACGAGGAGCGCGTCGTCCAGCTGGCCGACACCCTTGCCGACCAGCCGCTGCGGGCCGGCGACTCGCTGCTGCTGGAACCGCGGTCGGGGTACGTGTACGAGCGGGTGCCGAAGTCCGAGGTCGAGGAGCTCGTCCTCGAAGAGGTCCCGGACATCGACTACAGCGGCATCGGTGGGCTGGCCGAGCAGATCGAGGCCATCCGGGACGCCGTCGAGCTGCCCTACCTGCACCCCGACCTGTTCCGCGAGCACCAGCTGCGCCCGCCCAAGGGCATCCTGCTGTACGGCCCGCCCGGCTGCGGCAAGACGCTGATCGCCAAGGCGGTCGCCAACTCGCTGGCCAAGAAGGTCGCCGAGCGAACCGGCCGGGCCGAGGGGAAGTCGTACTTCCTCAACATCAAGGGCCCCGAGCTGCTGAACAAGTACGTGGGGGAGACCGAGCGGCACATCCGGCTGGTCTTCCAGCGGGCCAGGGAGAAGGCCAGCGAGGGCACGCCGGTCATCGTCTTCTTCGACGAGATGGACTCGCTGTTCCGGACCCGTGGCTCGGGGGTGTCCTCCGACGTCGAGAACACCATCGTGCCCCAGCTGCTGTCCGAGATCGACGGCGTGGAGAGCCTGGAGAACGTCATCGTCATCGGCGCGTCCAACCGCGAAGACATGATCGACCCGGCCATCCTGCGGCCCGGCCGGTTGGACGTGAAGATCAAGATCGAGCGGCCGGACGCCGAGGCGGCCCGGGACATCTTCAGCAAGTACCTGACCCCGGACCTGCCCCTGCACGCTGACGACCTGGCCGAGCACGAGGGATCGCGGGACGCCACGGTGGCCGGGATGATCCAGCGCGCGATCGAGAAGATCTACGACGAGGCGGAGGAGAACCAGTTCCTCGAGGTCACCTACGCCGGGGGCGACAAGGAGACCCTGTACTTCAAGGACTTCAACTCCGGCGCCATGATCGAGAACATCGTCATGCGGGCCAAGAAGATGGCGATCAAGGACTTCCTGGACCGCAACCAGCGGGGCATCCGGGTGCAGCACCTGCTCGAGGCCTGCATCGACGAGTTCAAGGAGAACGAGGACCTGCCGAACACCACCAACCCAGACGACTGGGCCCGCATCTCGGGCAAGAAGGGCGAGCGGATCGTGTTCATCCGCACCCTCGTCCAGGGCAAGAAGGGCCCCGAGGCCGGCCGCTCCATCGACACCGTGGCCAACACCGGCCAGTACCTGTAGGGCGCAAGTTGACCGTGTGAGGCGTGCGGACGGCACCAAACAGGGTCAACCTCGGCCTACCCTCGGGGAATGACGTCGCGGCGGGTCATGGGGATCGAGACCGAGTACGGCATCTCGGCGCCGGGGCAGAGCGGGGCCAACCCGATGCTCACCTCGTCGCAGGTCGTCAACGCCTACGCGCTGGACGCCGGCCGGACCCGCCGGGCCCGGTGGGACTTCGAGGAGGAGAACCCGCTGCGCGACGCGCGCGGGTTCGACCTGGCCCGCGAGGCCGCCGACGCCAGCCAGCTGACCGACGAGGACCTCGGCCTGGCCAACGTCATCCTCACCAACGGCGCTCGGCTGTACGTCGACCACGCCCACCCCGAGTACTCCTCGCCCGAGGTGACCAACCCGCGCGACGCCGTCCGCTGGGACAAGGCCGGCGAGGTCATCATGGCCAAGGCGGCCACCTTGGCGGCCCAGTTGCCCGGCGGCCAGCCGCTGGTCCTGTACAAGAACAACACCGACAACAAGGGCGCCTCCTACGGCACGCACGAGAACTACCTGATGTCCCGGCAGACCCCGTTCCCGGAGATCGTCCGGCACCTGACCCCGTTCTTCGTGTCCCGCCAGGTGGTCTGCGGCTCCGGCCGGGTCGGGATCGGCCAGGACGGCGCCGAGCACGGGTTCCAGCTCAGCCAGCGGGCCGACTACTTCGAGGTGGAGGTCGGCCTGGAGACCACGCTCAAGCGGCCGATCATCAACACCCGCGACGAGCCGCACGCCGACGCCGACAAGTACCGCCGACTGCACGTGATCATCGGCGACGCGAACCTGTCCGAGCTGTCCACCTACCTCAAGTTGGGCACCACCGCGCTGGTGCTGTCCATGATCGAGGACCGCTGGCTGGACGGCGCGGACCTCACCCCGGCCCGTCCGGTGGCGGAGCTGCACGCCGTCTCCCACGACCCGACCCTGCGCCACCTGGTGACCCTGCGCGACGGCCGCAAGCTCACCGGTCTCCAGCTGCAGCTGGAGTACCTGGACCAGGCCCGCAAGTACGTCGAGGACCGGTACGGCGCCGACGCCGACGACGACACCGTCGACGTCCTGGAGCGGTGGGAGTCGGTGCTCACCCGGCTGGCCACCGACCCGTCCACACTGGCCACCGAGCTGGACTGGGTGGCCAAGCTGCAGCTGCTCGAGGCCTACCGCGACCGGGACGGGCTGGGGTGGGACAGCGCCCGGCTGCAGGCCGTGGACCTGCAGTACAGCGACGTGCGTCCGGACAAGGGGCTGTACCACCGGCTGCTCGCCCGCGGGCGCATGCAGCGGCTGCACCCCGAGGAATTGGTGGTGGCAGCCGTGGACCGGGCCCCTGAGGACACCCGGGCCTACTTCCGCGGGGAGTGCCTGCGCCGCTATGCGGGCGATGTCGCGGCGGCGTCCTGGGACTCGGTCATCTTCGACCTGCCCGGCGTCAACTCGCTGCAGCGGGTACCCACGCTGGAGCCGCTGCGCGGCACTCGTGCCCACGTGGGGGCGCTGCTCGACGCCAGCCCGACGGCCGCTGACCTGCTGCGCACGCTCACCGGGTCCGGGTGAGGCGCAGAGCCAGTACCGGGCAGGCCGCCTTGGCCCGGTTGGCCAGGAACTCCAGGTGCGGCGGGACCGGGCCCCTGATGATCGGGTAGCCCCAGTCGTCCAGGCTGACCACCTCCGGCAGCAGCTCGGCGCACAGCCCGTGCGCCTCGCACTTGATCCAGTCGACGACCAGCTGGGGCCCGGCCGGCCCGGACCACTGGCCCTTCGCGTCGGCGTTCAGCGCCACAGCGCGCCGTCCAGCCGCGCGACCGAGTCCGGAGCAGGCAGCGGCAGGTAGCCCAGGTAGGGCACCGTGCGCGCCGCCTCGCAGGGCCGGCCGTCGGCGTGCGCGGCCACGTCGTCGGCGAAGTGGGTGAGCAGCGAGCGCACCAGCGCGGCCACCCCGTCCGGGTGGTGGCAGGCGCCACGGCCGTCGACCATGCCGGCCCACCGGGCCAGCCGGGCCGGCAGCTCGGTCGCCCGGACCGCCCGGCCGACCTCGCCGGCCAGCTGGCGCAGCCCGGCCGACAGCGCCGGGAGCCCGTTCAGGCACGGCCCGCACTGCCCCGCACTCTCCCCGGCCAGCCAGCCGACCAGCCGGGCCGTCTCGACGACGACGCAGCGGTCCGCGGGCAGCACGCCCACCAGCCCCACCCCGGGGGCCAGCCCCACCGAGCGCAGCCCGGCCCGCGAGTAGGGCACCGGCCAGGCCTCGGTCGGCCGCAGCCAGCCGCCGGCGTAGCCGCCGACCAGCACGGCCGCGGGCGGCGCGGTGAGCGCGCCGACGGCGTGCACCAGGGCCCCGAGGGTGGTCCCGGCTGCGGCCTCGAGGACGCCGGGAGAGCGGACCGCCCCAAACACGGTGATCAGCAGGGTGCCCGGCTCCTCCGGGGTGCCCACCTGGTGGAACCAGTCGGCGCCGTGCCGGGCGATGAGCGCGGCATGGGCCAGCGTCTCGGCGTTGGAGACCAGGGTGGGGCGCCCGCTCACGCCGCGCTCAGACACCCGCGGGGGCGTCGTCTGCGGCCGCGCCTCGCCACCGGAAAGGTGTCGGGCCAGAGCCGAGGCCTCGCCGGCCACGTAGCGTGCCGGGCCCACGACGACTCGAACGGGCTGCCGCACCATCCCGCGGTCGTCCCGCTCCGCGACGGCCCGTTCGACGGCGGTCCGCGACCCGCTGGGCCCGCCGCCGTGCCCGCGGTGCAGCCACACGATGATCTCGCGGGCCCGCACGGCGTCGGCCACCACCTGGGCGCCGTCCAGTACCAGGTGCGGCGCCTTGGCCAGCAGCACCGAGTCCTTGCGGGACGCCGGCTCGCTCTCCGCACCGTTGACCACGAGCACCGGACGGCGGGTCAGGCCGGATGCCGAGCGGACGGCGCGAATCTTGGCAGCCAGGGGGTACCCGCCACCACCGCGCCCGGTGAGCCCGGCCGCCTCCAGCTCGGCGATGACGGACGGCTCGCCGCGGCGGTGCGCCCGGGGCTCGGGCAACAGCCCGTGCACCCGCAGGTGGCCGCCGATGTCCAGGACCCGACCGTCGGCCGGCAGGCCGGCCAGCAGCCGGGCGGTGAACGTCCCCGTCGCCGGCCCGGCGGAGGTGGCCGTCACCGTCACTTAGCCGATCCCGTGCTGGACGACGGGAGAGGGGTGCCGGCCCGGTGCGACCAGCCCGCCGCGAGTGGCCCCTGGCGGGTCCACAGCACCAGCCCGATGAGCAGCAGGGGCAGTGAGACCATGGCGGCCAGCCGGGCCGCCCCGAGCCGGCCGGGGGCGTCCAGCAGCCGCGCCACGACGGCCAGCAGGACCGCGACCACGCAGCCGAGCGTCACGATGAGCACACTCGGCCGGCGGGCGTCGGTGCCGGTGCCCAGCGCGTGCAGGACCATGAGCGGCCACGCGGCGTAGACGCCGTAGTGGATGACCAGCCAGGTCCGGTGGCCGATCCGGTGCCGCAGCAGGCTGGTGATGACGACCGCCAGCAGGATGTCGAGCGCCAGGGTGCCCAGCCCGAGCCACCGCGGCCGGTAGGTGCCCACGAAGGGGACCACCGCATCGGTCCAGGTGATCACCACGTAGTTGTCGAGCACCGCAGTGGCGACATGCGCGAACAGCAGCGCCATCGAGAACAGGCTGATCCGCCGGTGCAGGTCGTTGGAGACGAACCGGGGCACCCAGCGGCCGGCCTGCCCGGCCCGGCTGGCGATGCCCAGCGCGGTCGAGATCGTGTAGACGACGAGCAGCACCAGCCCGCTCGCGCGCAGCACGAACCAGGCCAGCTGCGGGTCGGTCTGGACGCCGACCAGGCCGGATCTCATCCTGTTCCTTCGGCTGGCCAGCCGCCGATCTCCAGCACCGAGCCGTCGACGGCGACCAGCCGGGCCGGCAGCCCGGTGGACCGCAGCCAGGCCAGCCCGGCCGCGCCCTTGACGATGGTGGCGGTCGAGGCGATGTTGGCGTCCACGCAGGTGGCGGCGCTCACGGACACGGTCCGCCAGGACTCCCGGACCGGCAGGCCGGTGACCGGGTCGAGCAGGTGGTGGACCGGTTGGCCGGCCATCCGCCAGTGCCGGACCCGGGTGGACGACGTGGCCAGGCCGCCATCCTCGATCTGCACCAGCTGAGCCGCCGAGTCGCCCCCCTCGCTCACCTCGACCACCCACGGCTGACCGGGGACGGTGCCCCGGACGGCGAGGTCGCCGAGCAGCTCCACGAGCACCGGGACCCCGAACCGGCGCTGCACCGCGTCGGCGGCCCGGTCGGCGGCCAGCGCCTTCGCGGTCGCACCCAGGTCGAGCAGCACGCCCGGGGGCACCCGCACCGTCCCAGCTGCGGCATCGACCTCCACGTCGCGCCAGGAGACGGTGCGCCGCACCGGCGCGATCGCGGCGGCACGGTCGGCCGGTACGGCGGCGAAGTCCCGGTCGAAGCCGACCGCCACGAGCGCCCCGCCCAGGGTGGAGTCGACCGCGCCGTCGGTCAGCGCCGAGGCCCGCAGCGCCACCTGCAGCGCCTGCAGGAGCACGGGGGAGACGGGGACGGCCCGGCCTCCGGCCGCGGCCAGCGCGGCGACCTCGGAGTCGGTACGAAACCGACTGGCCGCCCCGTCGATCGCGGCGACCTCGGCCTCGGTGATCGCGCGGGCCGCGGCCAGCACGTCGGAATCGTCGGACTCCGCACGGACGACGACCCGTGCGGTCCCGCTCCACAACGGCCAGTCAGTGGTGAGCTCAACCACCGTGGCCACTATTCACCCTCCCGATGGCTTCGTCGAGGCGCTCGGGGCGGGGGCAGGCGGCGGTGTGGTGGCCACCGGCTTCGGGGTGGGAGCCGGCGGCGGAGCGGCCGGCTGGGTCACCGGCTGCGGGGCCTGGGTGCCCGGCGCTGCGGCGGATTTGGTCGGAGGCGCCGGCGCGGTTGTCGGGGTGCCCGCCTTCGCGGCCGGCTGGCTGGCCGTCCTGGCCGCCGGCGTCGAGCCCGCGGTCACCTTGGTGGTCTGGGTGGTCGTCCGAGCGGCCGCCTGCGCCGCTGCGGTGGCTGCCGCGGCCGTCCCGGCAGCCGGGGCCTTGGCCGTGGTGGCGCCGGTGGGGCGCACAGCGGCGGGGGCGAGCGCGCCCGGCGCGCCACCCTGGGCGGCTGGCGCGGCCGCGGCGGCCTGGTCAGCGGTGACTGCTATGGGGGCCGCCGCAGAGGTCGGTCCGGCGAAGGCGGCGGCGACCGCCCCGGTGGCCACGATGGATCCGGCGACGAAGCTCGCAGTCAGGGCGTCGACGACGTGAACCGCATGGTCGCGACGGCGAGGGGTGGACTTCATGGAACGACGGTCCCTTCTCGCGTGCTAAGCGGCCGCGAGCCGCTGGATAACCCCCGGCTAAGAAGATCGGCGCGCGCGGCCGCCCGTCTTGAGCCGCTCATCGGGCAGACCCGCCGTGCCGACGACTAGAGTCGAACGAGCGAAGGAGGGTGCCATGAGCAGCAAGGACGTGGGCGGGCAGGACCGCGCTCAGCGCCGGGCCGACGAGGCCGAGGAGACGGTCCAGGCCGAGCAGACCGCCGCCGAGGTGGCCGAACGTAAGGCCGCGCTGGACGATGACGTGGACTCGCTGCTGGACGAGATCGACGAGGTGCTCGAGACCAACTCCGAGGAGTTCGTTCGCGGCTTCGTGCAGAAGGGCGGTCAGTGACGGTGGGGGACTCTCGCATCGACGGCCGGCTGCCCCCGCCCTACTTCGCCCCCGGCAGCGCCTCGTTCACCGAGTTCCTGTCCGAGCAGGCACCGGAGCTGCTGCCCAGCCGCCGTCCGCTGCCGGGTGGGCCGGTGGACGTCCCGCACGGCACCACGATCGTGTCCGCCACCTACCCGGGCGGCGTCGTCATGGCCGGGGACCGACGGGCGACAATGGGCAACGTCATCGCCCAGCGGGACATCGAGAAGGTGTTCCCGGCCGACGAGTTCTCCTGCGTGGGGATCGCCGGCGCGGCCGGCCTGGCGATCGAGGTCGTGCGGCTGTTCCAGGTCGAGCTCGAGCACTACGAGAAGATTGAGGGCACCTCGCTGTCGCTGGACGGCAAGGCCAACCGGCTGTCCGCGCTGGTGCGCGGCAACCTCGGGATGGCCATGCAGGGGCTGGCCGTCGTCCCGCTGTTCGCCGGCTGGGACCTCGAGCGCCAAATCGGCCGGATCTTCTCCTACGACGTGACCGGCGGGCGGTACGAGGAGCACTCGTTCCACTCGGTCGGCTCCGGATCGCTGTTCGCCCGCGGGGCGCTGAAGAAGCTCTACGGCCCGGAGCTACGCGAGGACCAGGCGGTCGCGGCCTGCGTCGAGGCGCTGTACGACGCCGCCGACGAGGACTCCGCCACCGGCGGACCGGACCTCGCCCGACGGATCTTCCCGGTCGTCACGGTCGTCACCGAGGCCGGCTTCCGGCGACTGCCGGACGACGAGGTCGGCGCGGTCGTCGACCGTGTCGTCGCGGCCCGGATGGCCCGCCCCGACGGACCCAACGCCCCGCTGCCCTAGCCCGGCCACCCGACCCGAACCCACCCGACCCGACCCGCTAAGGACGTCTCCCGGTGTCCATGCCCTTCTACGTCTCGCCCGAGCAGATCATCAAGGACAAGGCGGACTACGCCCGCAAGGGCATCGCCCGCGGGCGCAGCGTGGTCGTCGTCCAGTACGCCGATGGCATCGCGTTCGCGGCCGAGAACCCCTCGCGGGCCTTGCACAAGGTGAGCGAGATCTACGACCGGATCGCGTTTGCGGCGGTGGGCAAGTACAACGAGTTCGAGAACCTGCGGGTGGCCGGTGTGCGGCACGCCGACATGCGCGGCTACTCCTACGACCGGCGGGACGTGAGCGGGCGCAGCCTGGCCAACGCGTACGCGCAGACCCTCGGCACGATCTTCACCGAGACGAACAAGCCGTACGAGGTGGAGATCGTGGTGGCCGAGGTGGGCGACTCGGCGGCCGAGGACCAGATGTACCGGCTGACCTTCGACGGCTCGGTGGCCGACGAGCACGGCTTCGTCGCCATGGGCGGGCAGGCCGCCCAGATCACCGATGCGCTCGCCGAGAGCTACGAGGAGGGCCAGCCGCTCGCCCCGGCCCTGCAGCTCGCGGTGCGCACCCTGGCGGAACACGGCGGCGGCGAGCCGCGGGAGCTCGGCCCCGACCATCTGGAGGTGGCCGTGCTGGACCGGAACCGGCCGCTGGCCCGCAAGTTCCGCCGCATCGCGGGCGACCAGCTCGGCGCGCTGCTCAGCGGCGGCTGAGCGCCAGGCCTAGGCTGGTTCGATGGACCGCCGCATCTTCGGCATCGAGACCGAGTACGGCGTCACCTGCACCTTCCGCGGGCAGCGTCGGCTCTCCCCGGACGAGGTCGCCCGGTACCTGTTCCGCCGGGTGGTCTCGTGGGGCCGCAGCAGCAACGTGTTCCTGCGCAACGGCGCCCGGCTGTACCTGGACGTCGGCAGCCACCCGGAGTACGCGAGCCCGGAGTGCGACGACCTGACCGAGCTGGTCGCGCACGACAAGGCGGGGGAGCGGATCCTCGAGGGGCTGCTCGTGGACGCCGAGCGGCGGCTGCACGAGGAGGGCATCCCCGGGGACGTCTACCTGTTCAAGAACAACACCGACTCGGCCGGCAACTCCTACGGCTGCCACGAGAACTACCTGGTCGGACGCGGCGGCGACTTCGGCCGGCTGTCCGACGTCCTCATCCCGTTCCTGGTCAGCCGGCAGCTCATCGCCGGGGCCGGGAAGGTGCTGCAGACCCCGCGCGGCGCCGTGTACTGCCTGTCCCAGCGGGCCGAGCACATCTGGGAGGGCGTCTCCAGCGCCACCACCCGCAGCCGCCCGATCATCAACACCCGGGACGAGCCGCACGCGGACGCCGAGAAGTACCGCCGGCTGCACGTCATCGTGGGCGACTCGAACATGGCCGAGCCGACCACCCTGCTCAAGGTGGGCTCCGCCGACCTGGTGCTGCGCATGATCGAGGCCGGCGTCGTGCTCCGCGACCTCAGCCTGGAGAACCCGATCCGGGCGATCCGGGAGATCAGCCACGACATGACCGGGCGCCGCACGGTGCGGCTGGCCAACGGCCGCGAGGTCAGCGCCCTGGACATCCAGACCGAGTACTTCACCAAGGCCAGGGACTTCGTCGAGCGTCGCGGCACCGAGGACGTCGTGGCGAAGCGGGTGCTGGACCTGTGGGGCCGCACCCTCGAGGCGGTCGAGAGCGACAACCTGGCGCTCGTGGAGCGCGAGATCGACTGGGTGATCAAGCGCCGGCTGATCGAGCGCTACCAGGACAAGCACGACATCTCGCTGGCGCACCCCCGGGTGGCGCAGCTGGACCTCGCCTACCACGACATCAGCCGCCGACGGGGGCTGTACTACCTGCTCGAGCGCCGCGGCCTGGTGGAGCGGGTGGTCCGGGACCTCGACGTGTTCGAAGCCAAGAGCATCCCGCCGCAGACCACCCGGGCCCGGCTGCGCGGGGAGTTCATCCGCCGGGCGCAGGAGCGGCGCCGCGACTTCACCGTGGACTGGGTGCACCTGAAGCTGAACGACCAGGCGCAGCGCACCGTGCTGTGCAAGGACCCGTTCCGGTCCGTCGACGAGCGGGTGGAGAAGCTGATCGCGTCGATGTGACCCGGCGGCGCCGCCACGAGGCGGCCCGCCGCTTGCCTTAGGGTGGGCCGACCAGCTCGCCGCACCGTAGTGAGCCCACCAAAGCGAGAGGACCGGACGCGTGAGCGAGAAGCCCGAGGTCGACTTCCCAGGGGGCGAGCCGCCGACGACGCTGCAGATCACCGACGTGACCGTCGGGGATGGCGCCGAGGCCGTGGCCGGGGCGACCGTGCTGGTCCACTACGTCGGCGTCGAGTTCGACACGGGCGAGGAGTTCGACTCGTCGTGGAACCGGGGCGAGCCGATCGAGTTCCCGCTGCGCGGGCTGATCAAGGGCTGGCAGGACGGCATCCCAGGCATGAAGGTCGGCGGTCGCCGTCAGCTGGTGATCCCCCCGGAGCAGGCGTACGGCACGGCCAGCGGCGGGCACCGGCTGTCCGGCCGGACGCTGGTGTTCGTGATCGACCTGCTCGGCGTGCGATAGCACCCCGCAGTCAGC
Source organism: Actinomycetes bacterium (assembly GCA_036510875.1). Taxonomy (NCBI): domain Bacteria; kingdom Bacillati; phylum Actinomycetota; class Actinomycetes; species Actinomycetes bacterium. The sequence goes on along the minus strand of DATCDE010000110.1, from coordinate 13,603 downwards.
CGAGTCCACGATGTCCGAGTCCAAGACCGAACGGCTGCTGCAGCTGGTGCTGTGCTTGGCCAGCGCGCAGCGCCCGGTGGTCAAGGACCGGCTGCGCGCGGCGATCCCCGACTACGCGGCGTGCCCGACCGTCGAGGCGTTCGAACGGATGTTCGAGCGGGACAAGAACGAGCTGCGCGAGATGGGGGTGCCGCTCGAGACCGCCGAGCTCGGTCCCGGCTACGACGAGCCGGGCTACCGGATCGAGCCGGCCGCGTACGCGCTGCCCGAGCTGCACCTGACCGCACCGGAGATGACCGCTGTGGCGGTGGCCGCCCGGGTCTGGCGGGAGGAGGGCCAGGCAGAGGCCGCGGCCCGAGCGCTGCGCAAACTCGAGGCGGACGGCGTCGACGTGGACCCGGACGCCCTGCCAGCGGTGCAGCCCCGGATGTCCGGGGGAGAGGCCGCCTTCGGCCCCCTCACCGCGGCCGTGGCGGCCCGCCGTCCGGTCCGGTTCGGCTACCGGAACCCCGGCAGCGCCGAGACCGCCGAACGGCACCTCGAGCCCTGGGGCGTGGTGTCGCAGCAGGGCCGCTGGTACGTCGTCGGGTTCGACCGGGACCGGCAGGACGAGCGGGTGTTCCGGCTGTCGCGGATCGTGGGGGCGGTCGGGAGCGACGGCCCGGACGGCGCGTACCCGGTGCCTGCGGACGTGGACCCTCGCGAGCGGGTCACCGCCACCGACCCGGTCCTGGTCAGCGGTCGGGCGCGGGTGCTGGTCCGCCCGGACGCCGGCTACGGGCTGCGCCGCCAGGCCGAGTCGGCCGCCTCGGACGCCGACCCGGCAACCGGGTACGACCGGCTGCAGATCGGGTTCACCGACCTCGAGCGGCTGGCCGAGGACATCGCCTCGTACGGCTCCGCGGTGGTGGTCGAGGAACCGATCGAGCTGCGCGACGCCGTCATCGAGCGGCTGCGGGCCGTGGCCGGCGGGGCGGCCTGATGGCGGCCGCGGCGGCCCAGCTGGCCCGGCTGCTGGCGCTGGTCCCCTGGCTGCAGGCCCGGCCCGGGGTCACCAAGGCCGAGGCCGCGGCCGCGTTCGGGATCACGGTGGACCAGCTGGACAAGGACCTGCAGCTGGCCTTCACCTGCGAGCTGCCCGGCCAGCCCGAGGTCTTCATCGACATCGACTACCTGGACTCCGACCGGATCACGGTGCTCGACCCGCAGGTGATCGGACGCCCGCTGCGGCTGCGGCCGGACGAGATCGTCGCCCTGGTGGTGGGCCTGCGGACCCTCGCGGCCACGCCGGGGCTGACCGACCGGGACGCCGTCGACAGCGTGCTCGCCAAGCTCGAGGACCTGGCCGGGGACCTGCGGCTGCCGAGCGGGCCGGCCGAGCCGCCGGCGGCCGGTGCCGGCTTCGCGGGAGAGGTGGTCGCCGGGGTCGTCGCCAGGGCTCTGTCGGAGCGCCGCCGGCTGCGGCTGCAGTACTGGGTACCGGCTCGCGACGAGGTGACCGAGCGGGACGTCGACCCGATGCGGGCCGTGACCGTGGACGGCGTGGGCTACCTGGAGGGCTGGTGCCACTCCAGCGAGGCGGTCCGGACCTTCCGACTGGACCGAGTGCTGGCCGCCGAGGTCCTCGACACGCCGTCCACGCCGCCCCCCGAGGCCGCCCTGCCGGCCGACTCGGGCACCTTCCACCCGTCGCCGGACGACGTCGTGGTCACCCTCGAGCTCGCGCCGCGGGCCCGCTGGGTCAGCGAGTACTACCCGTGCGAGTCGGTGCAGGAGCGGCCCGACGGCGCCGCGCAGGTGGTCCTGCGCACCGCCGACCCCCGGCTGGTGCGGCGGCTGGTGCTGCGGCTGGGCGGGGCGGCGACCGTCGTCCAGCCCGCCGAGCTCGCGGCCGAGGTCGCTGCGGACGCCGCAGCGGCGCTGGCGGTGTACGGTGTGTCGCGCTGACATGGCCGTTCGGCCGGTTCAAGGTGCGTGGTCAGGGTGCCGATGCCCACAACGACAGACCTCGGGGGGACCTCGAGGGGGCGAAAGGACCACACGATGACCACCATCAGGGCGACCTGCTCAACCTGCGGGGACGTCGAGCTGAAGCCGGCCGAGCTGCGACTGACCGTCTGTTCGATGCCGGAGTGGTCCACGTACGCCTTCGACTGCCCGCGCTGCCACGGTGAGGTCAAGAAGCCGGCCGACGAGGAGGTCGTGGCGCTGCTGATGTCCGGGGGCGTCCGCGCCCAGCAGTGGCACATCCCGGCCGAGGCGCTCGAGCGGCACGACGGGCCCCAGCTGTCCTACGACGACCTGCTCGACTTCGCGCTGTGGCTGGACGAGCACGACCAGGTCACCGCTGACTTGAACGGGGTCCGCCGCGGCTGACCAGTCGACGGGACGCCGCCATGCGTTCGGCTGACCCATTGGGACAAATCGCCGCGTATGATGCTCAGAACGTCCCACAGAGAGGCCAACCCGATGGGTCGACTGTTTGACAGCCCGGCGGGGCTGCTGCTCATCCTCGCCGTCCTGTTGCTCTTCGGTTCCCGCAAGCTGCCGGACGCAGCCCGTGGGCTTGGCCGCTCGCTGCGCATCTTCAAGGCCGAGACCCAGGGCCTGATGAGCGACAACGAGGGGCAGTCGGTGCCCCCGGCGCAGCCGCAGCAGATCGTCGCTGCCCCCCAGCAGGTGGTCGACGCGGTGCCCCAGCAGGTGCCGGTCGCCCAGCCGGTGGCCCAGCCGGTGGCCCAGCCGGTGGCCCAGCCGGTGGCCCAGCCAATCGCGCAGCCAGCCCCCGTGCAGGCCCCGGCGCCGGCGGCCGAGGCCGTTTCGCAGCAGCCGCAGGACCGCCCCGCCGGTAGCTGAACCGGCGTCGGAGACCTGCTGGTATGGCCGACGCGAGCCGTTGGCGTCGCGCCGCACGCGAGCCGAGGCACCCCACCGACGGTCGGATGACCCTCGTCGAGCACCTGCGTGAGTTCCGCACCCGGCTGTTCCGCTCGATCCTGGCCATCCTCGCCGGCTCGGTCGTGGGCTGGTTCTTCTACGACCAGATCTTCACCTGGCTGGACCGCCCGTTCGAGGAGGCCGCGCGCAAGCTCACCGAGAGCGGGTCCCCGACCACGCTCGCGTTGACCGGGGTGGCCGACGCGTTCAACATCCAGCTGCAGGTCGCGCTGTCCGTGGGCATGGTGCTCGCCTCGCCGATCTGGCTCTACCAGGTGTTCCGGTTCGTCACCCCCGGGCTGCACCGGCACGAACGGCGCTGGGCGCTCACCTTCGTGGCGTTCGCGCTGCCGCTGTTCCTGGCCGGCGCCGCGACGGCCTACTTCGTGCTCCCGAACGTGCTGGGCGCGCTGCTGGGGTTCACCCCGCACGGCGTCACCAACATCATCAGCGTCGACCACTACATGGGCTTCCTGCTCCAGCTGATGGTCGTCTTCGGCATCGGCTGCGTGGCGCCCGTGGTCGTGGTGGTGCTCAACCTGGTCGGGATCCTGTCCGCGCGCCGGTTCGCCTCGTGGTGGCGCTGGGTGCTCATCATCATCCTGGTGTTCGCCGCCATCGCGACCCCGACCGGCGACCCGTTCAACATGCTGCTGTTCGCCACCCCGATCGCGGCCCTCATGCTGATCGCCTTCGTGATCTGCTGGGTCAACGACCGGCGGCGGGCCCGCAGCGAGGCCAGCGCGCTCGCGGCGCTCGGCGACGACGAGATATCCCCGCTCGACCTGACCCCGGACCCAGTCGACGACCTGCCGTCCGACACGCGCGAGTTCTCGGACTGATCCCGCCAACTGCCCGCGGGGCGCTAGCGTCCCGCCCGTGAGCCGCCGCATCGCCGTCCTGGTGAACCCGGCCTCGGGCAAGGGCCGGGGCGGTCGCGCCGGCGCCCGGGCCGCCGCGCGGCTGCGCGCCGCGGGGCTCGACGTGCGGGTCTTCGTCGGTGCCGACGGAGCGGAGACCGTCGCGCTGGCCGGGCAGGCCGCGCAGGACGGCTACGACGCCCTCGTGGCGGTCGGCGGCGACGGCACCGTGCACCAGGTGGTGCAGGCCCTGGTCGGCTCCGGCATACCGCTCGGCATCGTGCCGGCCGGCAGCGGGAACGACTTCGCCCGGCTGGTCGGCCTCGAGCCGCACGACGTGGACGGGGCCGTGGACGCCGTCCTCGCCGGCCGGGTCCGCGTCGTCGACGCCGCGCTGGCGAACGGCACCAACTACGCCGGGGTGCTGTCCAGCGGGTTCGACTCGATGGTCAACGACCGGGCCAACCGGATGACCTGGCCCAAGGGCGCGATGCGCTACAACCTGGCGATCCTGGCCGAGCTGCGGGTGTTCCGGCCGCTGCCGTTTCGGATCACCCTGGACGGCGATCTGCTGGAGCGCGAGGCCATGCTCGTGGCCGTCGGCAACGGCACCTCGTACGGCGGGGGGATGCGGGTCTGTCCCGGGGCCGAGGTGGACGACGGCCTGCTGTCCGTCACCGTGCTCGGCCGGCTGTCCAAGCCCGAGTTCCTGCGGGTGTTCCCCAAGGTGTACTCGGGCCGGCACGTCGAGCATCCCTCGGTGTCGGTGCACGCGGCCAAGGTGGTGCGGCTCGAGGCGCCCGGCGTGGTCGCCTACGCCGACGGCGAGTACGTGACGCCGCTGCCGGTCACGATCGAGTGCGTACCGGGGGCGTTGCACGTGCTGGTGCCCTGAGCGGACGCCCTCGACCACGTAGATTGGTGGTATGTCCTCGCCGGCTGAGCGGTACCGGGCTGCGCGGGACCGGCAGACGGAGTCGGTCACCCAGCTGACCCGGTTCCGCGCCGAGTACGACTTCCCGCTCGACCCGTTCCAGGTGCAGGCCTGCCGGGCGCTGGAGGACGGCCGCGGCGTCCTGGTGGCCGCCCCGACCGGCAGCGGCAAGACGGTCGTGGGGGAGTTCGCCGTCCACCTGGCCCTGGCCGAGGGCCACAAGTGCTTCTACACGACTCCGATCAAGGCGCTGTCGAACCAGAAGTACGCCGACCTGGTCCGCCGCTACGGTGCCGACCGGGTCGGCCTGCTCACCGGCGACAACACCATCAACGGCGAGGCCGACGTCGTCGTCATGACGACCGAGGTGCTGCGCAACATGCTCTACGCCGGGTCGCACACCCTGGTGGGGCTGGGCTACGTGGTCATGGACGAGGTGCACTACCTGTCCGACCGGTTCCGTGGCGCGGTCTGGGAAGAGGTGATCATCCACCTGCCCGAGTCGGTCAGCCTGGTGTCGCTGTCCGCGACCGTGAGCAACGCGGAGGAGTTCGGCGACTGGCTGGTCACCGTCCGCGGGGACACCAGCGTGGTCGTCGAGGAGCACCGGCCGGTGCCGCTGTGGCAGCACGTGATGGTCGGCAACCGGCTGTACGACCTGTTCGTGGACGACGAGCAGCGGCTGGTGAACCCCGAGCTGGTGCGGATCGCCAGGGACGAGCAGCGGTTCACCCGGATGGGGGACCGGCGGCCGGGCCGGGGCGGCAAGCGCCCGCGCAGCCGTGACACCCCGTCCCGGGTGGACGTCGTGGAGCGGCTGGACCGCGAGGGACTGCTGCCCTCGATCGTGTTCGTGTTCAGCCGGGCCGGGTGCGAGGCGGCGGTCGCCCAGTGCCTGCGTTCCGGGCTGCGGCTGACCACGCCTTCGGAGCGGGACGAGATCCGGTCCTACGTCGAGGAGCGGTGCATCGACCTGCCGGACGAGGACCTCGGCATCCTCGGCTACCACGAGTGGGCGGACGGGCTGGGCCGCGGCATCGCGGCGCACCACGCCGGCATGCTGCCGACCTTCAAGGAGGTCGTGGAGGAGCTCTTCCAGCGCGGCCTGGTCAAGGTCGTCTTCGCCACCGAGACGCTGGCCCTCGGCATCAACATGCCGGCCCGCTCGGTGGTGCTCGAGAAGCTGACCAAGTGGAACGGGGAGACCCACGCGGACGTCACGCCGGGGGAGTACACCCAGCTGACCGGACGGGCCGGACGTCGCGGCATCGACGTCGAGGGCCATGCGGTCGTGCTCTGGCAGCAGGGGCTGGACCCGGGATCGGTGGCCGGGCTGGCCTCGACCCGCACCTACCCGCTGCGCTCGTCGTTCCGGCCCTCGTACAACATGGCCGTCAACCTGGTGGGGCAGGTCGGCCGGCACGTGGCGCGGGAGATCCTGGAGTCGTCGTTCGCCCAGTTCCAGGCCGACCGGGCCGTGGTCGGGCTGGCCCGACAGGTGCGCCGCAACGAGGAAACCCTGGACGGCTACCGCGAGGCGATGACCTGTCACCTGGGCGACTTCGAGGAGTACGCGGGGCTGCGCCGGTCGCTGAAGGACCGCGAAGCCGAGCTGTCCCGACAGGGTGCCGCGCAGCGCCGGGCGGCCGCGACCGGGGCGCTCGAAGCGCTGCGGATCGGGGACGTGATCCGGGTCCCGACCGGGCGCCGGGCCGGGCTGGCCGTCGTCCTCGACCCGGGGCTCACGTCGGGGGCCGAGGGCCCCCGGCCGACCGTGCTGACGGCCGACCGGCAGGTGGCCCGGCTCTCGCTGGTCGACTTCACCAGCGCGGTGGAGCCGCTGGCCCGGCTGCGGATCCCGAAGACGTTCAACCCCCGCTCGCCGCAGTCCCGCCGCGACCTGGCCTCGACGCTGCGCGCGAAGGTGCCGGACGACGGGGGTCGGCGGCCACCCCGGTCCCGCTCGGAGGCCGCCGACGACGCGGCCCTAGCCCAGCTGCGCGCCGACATCCGTCGGCACCCCTGCCACGGCTGCGACCAGCGGGAGGACCACGCCCGCTGGGCCGAGCGGTACTACCGGCTGCTGCGCGAGACCGAGGGGCTGGAGCGACGGGTGGAGGCGCGCACCAACACCATCGCGCGCACCTTCGACCGGGTCTGCGGGCTGCTGGAGTCGCTCGGCTACCTGGACGGCGACCAGGTGACGCCGGCCGGCGCCCAGCTGGGCCGGCTGTACACCGAGCTGGACCTGCTGGCCGCCGAGTGCGTGCGGACCGGGGTGTGGTCCGAGCTGGAGCCGGCCGAGCTGGCCGCCGCGGTCTCCGCGCTGGCCTACGAGTCGCGGCAGCGGGACGACGCGGTGGCGCCGCAGGTGCCGTCCGGGCGGGTGCGCGACGCGCTGGCCGAGACGGTGCGGCTGTGGGCCGCCCTGGACCTGGCCGAGAAGGACCACGGGCTCGCGTTCCTGCGGGAGCCGGACCTCGGCTTCGCGTGGCCCGCGCACCGGTGGGCCTCCGGGGCCCGGCTGGAGGCGGTGCTGGGGGAGGCGGACCTGCCCGCGGGTGACTTCGTGCGCTGGACGAAGCAGCTCATCGACCTGCTCGGGCAGATCGCGCAGGCAGCCGGCGGACAGGACCCGGCCCTGCGGGCCACCGCCGACGCTGCCGTCGACGCCCTGCGGCGCGGCGTGGTCTCCTACTCCTCGGTCGGCTGAGCCTCAGGGTAGGCTCCCTCCCTACGGCGGCGTAGGTTACGCCACCGTAACCTCGAGGATCTGGGAGCCACGATGAGCCTGACCGACGTCCAGACCAGCACCGTCGCGCTGCTGACGGAGCTGCAGCCGGTCGCCGAGGCCGAGCTCAACCGGCACCTCGACGTGGCGAAGGAGTGGTTCCCGCACCAGTACGTGCCGTGGAGCGAGGGCCGCACCTACGACGGCGTCCTGGGCGGCGAGGCGTGGGCTGCGGACCAGTCACCGATGCCCGAAGCCGCCCGTACCGCGCTGATCGTCAACCTGCTCACCGAGGACAACCTGCCGAGCTACCACATGGAGATCGCCCGGCTGTTCGGCCGGGACGGCGCGTGGGGCACCTGGGTGCACCGCTGGACCGCGGAGGAGGGCCGCCACGGCACCGCGATCCGCGACTACCTCGCGGTGACCAGGGCGGTCGACCCGGTCGCCCTGGAGCGGGCCCGGATGGTGCACATGTCCACCGGCTTCGGCAGTGACTACGGCGACTCGATGCTGCACGCGCTGGCCTACGTGTCCTTCCAGGAGCTGGCCACCCGCATCTCGCACCGCAACACCGGCGCGGCGTCCGGCGACCCGGCCTGCGAGCAGCTGCTGGCGCGCATCGCGACCGACGAGAACCTGCACATGATCTTCTACCGCAACCTCTTGGGCGCGGCCCTGGAGGTGGCCCCGAGCGCGACCATGCGAGCCATCTCGGACGTCGTCCAGGCATTCCAGATGCCCGGCCACTCGATCGAGGGGTTCACCCGCAAGTCGGTGCAGATCGCTAACGCCGGCATCTACGACCTGCGCCAGCACAGGGACGCCGTGGTCACCCCGGTGCTGCGTCAGTGGAAGGTGTGGGACGTCGAGGGCCTGGACGCCGACGGCGAGCAGGCCCGCGCCGAGCTCGACGTGTTCCTCGAGGGGCTGGAGCAAGCGGCCTCCCGGTTCGAGGAGCGGCGGGCCGCACGGGCCGCCCGCGCCGCTCGCTGAGAGGACGTCCCGCTAGGCATCCGTGGGCATGGATGCGGCGCCGACGGCGGCCAGCACCCGGTTGACGCTGCCGTCCAGGCCCCAGCGGGCGCTCACCGCGACCAGCCGCTCCGGGTCAGCCGGCACGGTCGGCAGCCGGTCGTCGTACGCCGGCAGCGGGCAGTCGGTGCGCACCCGGGTGACCTCCGGGGCGACCGCCAGGTACTCCCGGGCGGCCGCCAGCTTGGCCCGCTGGGCCAGCGCCGGGTCGTCGGCGTCCAGGGCGGCGAGCATCGCACCGACGGTGCCCCAGCGCGCCACCAGGCCGGCCGCCGTCTTCTCGCCCACCCCGGGCACGCCGGGCAGTCCGTCCGAGGGGTCCCCGCGCAGCGCCGCGAAGTCGGCGTAGGAGCGTCCCGGGATGCCGTAGCGGGCGCTGACCGCAGCCTCGTCCATGACCTCGAGCTTGGCCACGCCGCGGCCGGTGTAGAGCACCCGGACGCCGCGCGCGTCGTCGACCAGCTGGAGCAGGTCGCGGTCCCCGCTGACGACGTCGACCGAGACGTCGGCCACGTGTGCCAGGGTGCCGATGACGTCGTCCGCCTCGAAGCCGGGGGAGCCGACCCGGGCGATCCCCAGCGCGGCCAGCACGGCCACGATCACCGGGACCTGCACCTGCAGCGCCTCGGGCACCGTCTCGGCGTCGGTCTGCGTGTCGGCGACCCGGTGCGCCTTGTACGACGGGATCAGCGCGACCCGGAAGTCGGGGCGCCAGTCGTCATCCCAGCAGGCCACCAGCCGGGTGGGCCGGAACCTGGTCACCAGCTGGGCGACCATGTCGAGGAATCCGCGCACGGCGTTCACGGGGGTCCCGTCCGGCGCCCTGACCGAGTCGGGCACCCCGTGGAACGCGCGGAAGTACAGCGAGGCGGAGTCGACCAAGAGCAGCTTCTCGCGTTCGTCGGTCACAGCGGAAGGCTACGGCGGGCATGCCCGCCCGCGATCCGGGGCGGTCACGAGAGCAGCGGCGGTCACTGCGGCTAGCGTGGGACCGTGAAACCCGACCTTGTCCCGCCCGGACGGCTGGCCGATGCCCAAAACCGCGCCGCCGCCGCCGGCATGGATGCGCTGCTGGTCACGCCCGGCCCGGACCTGCGCTACCTCACCGGCTACGACGCCCTCCCGCTGGAGCGGCTGACCTGCCTGGTGCTGCCCGCCGACGGCCAGCCGCGCATCGTCGTCCCGCTGCTGGAGCGGGCCGCCGCCCAGGCCAGCCCGATCGGTGGCCAGGACATCGAGATCGTCACCTGGGCGGAGACCGACGACCCGTACGCGCTGGTCGCCTCGCTGCTGCCCCGCAGCACCGACCGGGTCGCCCTCGACGACCACATGGCCGCGGCCAAGGTGCTCGGCCTGCGGGCCGCGCTCCCGGACGCCGAGCAGGTGCTCGCCGGTCCGGTGATCCGCGAGCTGCGGATGCGCAAGACCCCCGCCGAGGTCCAGGCGCTGCGCGAGGCCGCCGCCGCCATCGACGCCGTCCACTCGCTCGTGGGGGAGTGGCTCAAGCCGGGCCGCACCGAGCGGGAGGTGGGTGAGGACATCGCCGCGGCGATCCGGCTGGTCGGCCACGTCACCGTCGACTTCGTCATCGTCGGCAGCGGCCCGAACGGCGCCAGCCCGCACCACGAGGTGTCCGACCGGGTGATCCAGCCGGGCGAGCCGGTCGTCGTTGACATCGGCGGCACCATGCCCAGCGGCTTCTGCTCGGACGAGACCCGCACGTACGCCATGGGGGAACCGGACGGCGGCTTCCTCGCCTACTACGAGGTGCTGCAGCGGGCCCAGGCCGCCGCCTGCGACCACGTCCAGCCCGGGGTCAGCGCCGAGAGCGTGGACAACGCGGCCCGCGAGGTGATCGCCGACGCCGGCTACGGCGAGCTGTTCATCCACCGCACGGGGCACGGCATCGGCCTGGAGACCCACGAGGACCCGTACATCGTGTCCGGCAACACCCAGCTGCTCGAGTCCGGCATGGCGTTCTCCATCGAACCGGGGATCTACCAACCGGGCCGGCACGGCGCCCGCATCGAGGACATCGTCGTGGTCACCGACGACGGCGTCGAGCGGCTCAACCTGCGGCCCCGCGACCTCGTCATCTTGGAGGGCTGAGCGATGGCCACCGCTGTCCAGCGGACGCTGCCGACCGAGGAGGCCGAGGCGCTGCTCGGCCTCACCCGCGAGATCAGCGCGGCCGAGCTGGCGCCGCGAGCCGGGCAGGACGAGCACGACCAGCGGTTCCCCCGCGACGTCTACCGCACGCTCGGCCGGGCCGGCCTGCTCGGGCTGGCCTACCCCGAGGAGCAGGGCGGCGGCGGCCAGCCCTACGAGGTGTACCTGCAGGTCCTCGAGGAGGTCGCGACGGCCTGGCTGTCCGTGGGCATCGGGATGAGCGTGCACACCCTGGCCTGCTACCCGCTGGCCCGGTACGGGACGCCGGAGCAGCAGCAGCGCTGGCTGCCGGAGATGCTCGGCGGGGACCTGCTGGGCGCCTACTGCCTGTCCGAGCCGCAGTCCGGCTCGGACGCCGCGGCGCTGCAGACCAAGGCGGTGCTCCAGGGCCACGACTACGTGGTCACCGGCACCAAGGCCTGGATCACCCACGGTGGCGAGGCCGACTTCTACAACCTGATGGTGCGCACGGCGGACACCGAGGCCCGCGGGGTGACCTGCCTGCTGGCGCCGTCGGACACGCCGGGGCTGTCGGCCGCGCCGCCGGAGCGCAAGATGGGCGCAAACGCCTCGACGACCGCGCAGATCCTGCTGGACGGCGCCCGGGTGCCCGCCGAGCGCCGAATCGGCGCCGAGGGGCAGGGCTTCGAGATCGCCATGGCGGCCCTGGACAGCGGCCGGCTCGGCATCGCCGCCTGCGCCGTCGGGCTGGCCCAGGCCGCGTTGGACGCCGCCGTCGACTACGCCAAGGACCGCAAGCAGTTCGGCCGGTCGATCATCGACTTCCAGGGCCTGTCGTTCATGCTCGCGGACATGGCCACCGGGATCTCCGCGGCCCGGGCGCTGTACCTGGACGCCGCGCGGCTGCGCGACGCCGGGCGGCCGTTCGGCGTCCGGGCGGCCATGGCCAAGCTGTTCGCCACCGACGTGGCCATGAAGGTCACCACGGATGCCGTCCAGGTGCTCGGCGGCTACGGCTACGTGGAGGACTACCCGGTCGAGCGGTACATGCGCGAGGCGAAGGTGCTGCAGATCGTCGAGGGGACCAACCAGGTGCAGCGGCTGGTGATCGGCCGGAGCCTGTCCGGACGCTGACCCACCGTTCCCCGGGTGCCCGGGGGACCAGATCTGGGGGGCTAGGGTCGCAAGGTGTGCTTCTCCGCCGAAGCCGACAGGGTAGGCGGAGCCGTGCTGGCAATGATCGGGTTCGGCGCCGCCCGACCTGTCCACCCTCGCTACGACCATCTCGCCCTGGCCGTCCTCCCGCTGCTGCTGACGGCCCACCAGGTGGACGAGGCCTTCGTGTGGTGGGGGCTGCAGGGCCAGCTGAGCGCCGAGGTCGGACGCGTCGCCACCTGGGTGTACCCGCTGTTCGCGTTCGTCGTGCTTCCTGTCTACGTCCCGATGGCTGTCCTGGCGCTCGAGCCAACCGGGCGTCGCCGTGCGGCGATCCGGGCGTTCGTGGTGTCCGTCGTGCTGCTGGCCGCGATGCTGCGCGGCCCGGTCATGGCGGAGCTCGGTCAATACCACGTCAGCTACGGCACCGGGCTGCGCGCAGGACCACTGGTCATCGCCGCCTACGTGGTCGTCACCTGCGGGTCCCTGGTGTTCTCGGGCTACCGCCATCTCGCCCGGTTCGGAGTCGTCAACCCTGGTGGCGGTCGCCGTCCTCGCCCAGCTGGAGGTCAGCGGGTTCGCCTCTCTGCGGTGCGCGTCGGCGGCGGTCACCGCCGGGTTGATCGCGATGCAGCTGCGCTTCGGTGAGCCGCACCGCTCGGTGGCCCGGGCGCTGGCGTAGCCCAGCGCACCGGGATCGCGCCGGCCACCCAGGGCACGACTGTGACGCACACACGGCCCAACTCGAACGCGCCAGCGGCCGGCCACCGGTAGGTTCTGCGGTGTGGAGGACCTGGACCGTGAAATCGTCCGGCAGCTGGCCGCGGACGGACGGATGAGCTACACCGACCTGGGCCGGGCCACCGGGCTGTCCACCTCAGCGGTGCACCAGCGGGTGCGCCGGCTGGAGGAGCGCGGCGTGATCCGCGGCTACGCCGCGGTGATCGACCCGAGCGCAGTCGGCCTGCCGATGACGGCGTTCGTCGCGATCACGCCGCTGGATCCGTCCCAGCCGGACGACGCTCCGCAGCGGCTCGCCGGTCTCAAGCAGATCGAGGCCTGCCACTCCGTCGCTGGGCAGGAGTCCTACATCCTCAAGGTGCGGGTGCCCTCGCCGCTGGAACTGGAGACGCTCCTCGCCGAGATCCGCGCCGTGGCCAACGTGAGCACGCACACCACCGTGGTGCTCTCCACGCCGTACGAGTCGCGCCCCCTCGCCCTCTGAGGTGTCAGGGTGAGGACGGCCCATACGTCGTCCTCACCCTGACAAGTCGGGCTCAGCTGGAGAGGGAGGCCTCGCGGGAGGCCTGGGCCGCCGCGGTGGCCGCGTCGTGCACGTCCTGCATGCTGCCGCCGTGCTCGCCCCACCACTCCTGGCCACCGGCCGGCAGGGTGTGGATCGGGTCGTAGTACTCGTACCGCCGAGACAGCGCGTCCGGGTCGGTGAGCTCGATGCCGTTGCGGTAGTTCTTGGTCCAGTACGAGATGCCCAGCGTCTCGTCGTACGACTCCAGCTGGTGCACCCAGCGCTTGCCGACATAGGGGACGTCGCAGACGATCCGCGGCGTGGCGAACCCGGGCAGGTAGCCCATGATCGCGTGCTGCAGCCGCTGCGCCTCCTTGACCGACACCCGCCAGTGCTCGCTGAACGGGATCATGTCGCACATGTAGAAGTAGTAGGGCATGATCGCGGCGCCGTCGAGCAGGCTGAAGCACAGGTCCAGCAGCTGCGCGGGCGTGTCGTTGACCCCCCGCATGAGCACGCCCTGGTTACGCACGTCGCGGATACCGGTCTCCAGCATCGCCTTGGCGGCCCGCTCG
>DATCDE010000109.1 GCA_036510875.1 Actinomycetes bacterium | reverse complement strand
CCGCCCGCCACTCTGCCTCGCCCCCGGACAGTGCAGCACTGCCCGGCCGAGCTGGCCGACCTCACCACCCATCGGGTCTGGTCCCACCCGTGGGCGCTAGACGAGACGGCGTAGCAGACCAACGTGCAGCCAGTGGTCGACGCCCTCCGCGGGCGGCCCGATCCGGACCGCCCGCGGCCTGCGACCGGACGGATGCCGGTCACCGTCGTGCAGTGCGCCTGACGCTCGTCAGCCGGCCCGTTCGGCCTGGCCGGACGGGGTCCCTCCGCGCTAGCCCTCGTGCGCCAGCCAGACGACGCCCAGCGGGGGAAGCGTCATAGAGGCCGAGTACTGCAGGTCGTTCCAGCCGATCGCCTCTGCGGTGAGGTCGCCGACGGTGACGCCGCTGCCGCCGAATTGGGTGCTGTCGGTATTGAGGATCTCGACCCACCGACCCGGGCCAGGGAGCCCGACCCGATGGTCGTGGCGGACCACTGGGGTGAGGTTGGCGATGCACGCCACGACCCGCTGGTCGCTCACCGGGAACCGGAGGAACGACAGCACGCTATGGTCGGCGTCGTTGGGGTCGATCCAGCGGAACCCGGGCCAGTCGAAGTCCTGCTCCCACAGGGCCGGTTCGTCGCGGTACACCGCGTTGAGTTCCCGAACCAGCCTCTGGACCCCGGCGTGCTCGGGGTGCTCCAGCAGGTGCCAGTCCACGCTGGCGTGGTACCGCCATTCGTTGTTCTGGGCGATCTCGGCGCCCATGAACAGCAACTGCCGTCCGGGATGGGCCCACATCCACGCCAGTAGCGCCCGCAGGTTCGCGAATTTCTGCCAGCGGTCCCCGGGCATCTTGGCCAGCAGCGAACCCTTGCCGTGGGCGACCTCGTCGTGGCTGAGCGGCAGGATGAAGTTCTCGTGGAATGCGTAGAGCAGCGAGAACGTGAGCTCGTGGTGGTGGAACCGGCGATGGACCGGATCCTTGCTGAAGTAGACGAGCGTGTCGTTCATCCACCCCATGTTCCACTTGAACCCGAACCCCAGCCCGCCCAAAGAGGTGGGGCGGGAAACGGCTGGCCAGGACGTCGACTCCTCGGCGACCATCATCACCGACGGGTGGTGCCGGTAGAGCACCTCGTTGACTTCCTTGATGAAGCTGACGGCCTCGAGGTTCTCCCGGCCCCCGAACCGGTTCGTCACCCATTCCCCCTCGCAGCGGGAATAGTCTAGGTAGAGCATCGAGGCGACCGCGTCCACCCGCAGGCCGTCCATGTGGAATTCCTCGATCCAGTACAAGGCGTTGGCCAGCAAGAAGTTGCGGACCTCGTGGCGGCCGTAGTTGAACACCAGCGTTCCCCAGTCGGGGTGTTCCCCCTGCCGGGGGTCCGCGTGCTCGTAGAGCGCCGTGCCGTCGAACCGGGCCAGGGCCCAGTCGTCCTTGGGGAAGTGAGCCGCCACCCAGTCGACGAGCACCCCGACCCCCGCCTGGTGCAGCCGATCCACCAGGTACCGGAAGTCGTCCGGGCTGCCGAACTGCGCCGCCGGCGCGTAGTACCCGGTCACCTGGTACCCCCAGGAGCCCGAGAACGGATACTGCGCCAGCGGAAGGAACTCCACGTGCGTGAACCCGAGATCGGCCACGTACTCCGGGAGGACCTCGGCCGCCTCCCGATAGGTCAGCGGGCGCCACGACCCGTCGTCGTTTCGGGTCTGCCGCCACGAGCCGAGATGGCACTCGTAGATCGAGACCGGGGCACGCATGAGGTCCACGGTGGCCCGCTCGGCGATCCACTGCGCGTCCTGCCACTCGTGCGTGCTGGCGGTGACGATGCTGGCGGTGGCGGGCGGCACCTGCGCGGCGAAGGCGAACGGGTCGGCCCGCAGGCTCAGGTACCCGCCCTGGCTGACCACCTCGTACTTGTAGCAAGCCCCTGGCCCGACTCCCGGCAGGAAGATCTCCCAGACCCCGGAGCTGCCCAGCACCCGCATCGGGTGAACCCGGCCGTCCCAGCCGTTGAAGTCCCCGACGACGCGCACGCTTCTGGCGCTCGGAGCCCAGACGGCGAACGACGTCCCGCACAGCCCCTGGTGGACGCGCACGATGGCGCCCAGGTGCCGCCACAACCCCTCGTGTCGACCCTCGCCCAGCAGGTGCAGGTCCATCTCCCCCAGCGTCGGCCAGCATCCATAAGGATCGTCGAACAATGTCGTCGTGCCGTTCCGGTCGGTCGACTCGAGGCGGTAGGCGGGGACGGCGTCGGCCTCCAGCACGCCGGCGAACACACCGGCGGCGTGGATGCGACGCATCTCGATCCGCGCCCCTCCGCTCAGCACCGCCATCCCCGCCGCATCCGGGCACCAGCCGCGGATCACCACCCGCACCCGCCCCTGGCCGTCCTTCTCCCGGTGCGGGCCGAGGATCTGGTGCGGGTCGTGATGATCACCCGCCACGAGCCGCTCAAGATCTGCCTGGCAGACCGAACCCTCAAGCTCGACCGGTGCACTCATAACCATTCCCTCCCCGACCCGGCGCCGTAGGTCGCCCGGCCCACCGCGCGGACATCCCCGAGCGGCGGACAAATCCGTTCCCTGAGCTTTCCACGGCGCGGTGGCGGTGAGAAGGTGCTGGCTGATCGAACCCACCACCGACTCGGTGAACATCGCCAGGCCGCACCGTGTCGGGGAAAGATCCCCACCAAGGCGGACGCGAAGCGCCTCTTCCCGGTCGGTACCGAGGACCGCACCGACTCCACGCCGTTAGCCGAGTGGCGGGCGACCCGTTGCACCGTCCTGTGCTCGGTGCCCCAACTCAGCGCGCAAGGTGCGCACCATCCGCACCGCGGCGGCCTTCTCCTCCGGGCTGTACCCGCGGCTGGTCGGCTTCCCTGGCAACTTTTTCCTCGGCATGACTCCATCCTCGTTTCCGAGGTCAGGAGCCTCCACCATTTCCAGGCGATTCACACTGCTAAATCAGCGTGTCACTCCAGCACCGTTCGTGGCAAAACTCGGTAATCAGCAACGATGATTCGGCCAGCCGCGACTAGTTCGTCAGGGCTGTGACCACCCTGCAATCACGGAATGTTGTGGACCTCATTCTATGCAAGATTTTATGCAAGACAGCTTGCCGGAACAGCAGAATGGGCATTCTTTCCCGCTGTCGTCGTGGTTGGAAATATGTGGACTGTCGGGTTCCACGTTCCCGCCGTGACGTGATCACGCGACAGGGTCTTTTGGCCCTGATGCGCTCCCGGCTCGCGCGTTAACCTCGGGCTGAGGTTTCGGCCACCGGGTCGATTCCCGCAAAAGTAGGAGCAGACACGGTGAGCGGTGAGGATAAGGCGAAGAACAAGCTCGACGAGCTTGGCGGCAAGGTCAAGGAAGCGGTCGGCAAGGTCACCGGCGACAAGAGCACTGAAAATGAGGGCAAGCGCGACCAGACGAAGTCCAACCTCAAAGACGCCGGCGAGAAGGTTAAGGACGCCTTCAAAAAGAAGTAAGTAC
>DATCDE010000108.1 GCA_036510875.1 Actinomycetes bacterium | reverse complement strand
GCGGACAGCAGCCCAGCTGGGGCATCGGCCTGAAGACCGGCGGCGCCGTCAACAACACCGTCACCGTCACCAGCAACGTCTTCGACCCCGGCCCCTGGCAGGTCGCCCCCGTCACCCAGGGCTACCCCTGGGCCACCTTCGCCGGCAACGCCTACACCAACGGCACCACCGTCAAACCCTGACGTAGACACCGGCACGACGACGTGACGGGTTGGCTCCGCAACCGACAGGAACCGGCGGAGCGTCGAAACCCGGACGCCCTACGCCGGTTCCGCGACAAGCCCCAAACTGTCCAGGATCCGGCCGGCCACGACCTCCCAGGAGGACTCGACCGCAAGGCGGCTGGCTTCGGCTCCTAGCGACCTTGCGACCTCTGGGTCCGACAACCGGAGCATCGCCTGCTCCAGACCGGGACGGTCGTCTGGGTGGACAGTCAGGGCCGCCGCTCCCAGCAGTTCCCCCGCGCCGCCCTCAGTCGTGGCGATCACGGGCAAGCCAGCCGATGCGGCCTCCAGGTAGGCGATCGGGGACGGGTCAAATCGACTCGGCAGCACGAAGACCGTGCTGCGAGCGAAGAGCGAGTCGAGGAGCCGCTGGGCGGTGGGATCCTCCCTCGGCAGCAAGCCATGACCGGTTACGCCCGGCAGGTCAATGGGAGGGTGCCCGCCCACCAGATCCAACGTCGCCGCAGGGAACTGCTGACGGACCGCGCTAAAGGCCGCGAGAACGGCGTCGCCGTTCTTGCGTCCCCAGTCCACGCCTACGAATAGGAATCGTGGAACGGACCAATCCCTTGTCTGACCCGAGGATGAGCGCGGACGGTGACCCATGCCGACGACGCGTACCCGCGACGGAGGTAGTCCATAGTCGTCGATGACCGACTGCGCGGCCCAGGTGGTACTCACGCAGCAGACATCCGCGCGACGGCACGCGACCGATTGTCGTGCTGCCCATGCATGCACCTCGGAGAGCCGGAAACCGAAACGCCTTACCTCCGAGTCTGCATGCCGGGAGAACAGGGCGAACGTCCCATCGTCGTAGGTCGCGGTGGGTACCAAGCTTCGCCCGAGGACCCGGCGCAGGTCATACGAGTCGGTATCCATGGCAAGGAGTGCGCGCAAGGGTTGCGCCTTGCTGAACTCTCGAGCGAGGGCGCGGCTGCGTGCCAGCACGTAGGCGGGCGCGCGATGTGCCTCGACACCGCGGCGTCCTCCCGACCGACTCAGCAGCGCAGCCACTGGGCGAACCGGCAGGCCGACGTCGCACCCGATCGGCACCACCTCGAACCCGTGGGCGGTCAGCCCCGAGTACAGCCCGCGCGGAGTGCCCGACCAGTTCGCAGCGGAGATGGGGTCACGATCCGGGTAAAGCAGCCCTATCCGTTCCGACTCACGTGCCATCCGACGATCACACCCCACTCCAGTACCACCGACGCCACCGCACACGACCCTCAACGTCACGCTTCACGTCGTAGACGCCGCGTCTCAACGCAGCGAACGCTTCTCCGTCCGAGGCCACCCTTCGACGCCACTCAAGTTCGCGCCACACCCGCAACCGCTCGAGGCCAGGAAACACGTCACGCGCAAACGCGACCAGTTCGGCGACGTTGTGTGAGGCTCCCTTCCCGTTCAGCACGCAGGCAAGCTCGAGTGCCTGGCGTGCCAGCGCCTGATAGGCGACAGCCCGAGCCTGTCCCCCCCCGGGTATGTCATGGCCCGGCCCGTTGAAGAACTCGTCGAACGCTCTCCTACGTTCCTCGAGATCGACCAACTCCCCCGCGAATGTGGTCGCCATCATGCTGGCAGGGTGTTCCCGTCGAAAGGCTTGGTCCGCCCCGTTGACGCGACCGATGTCGGCGACGGCGGCAACGCGGAGCCACATCTCCATATCGCCGGTATGGGGCAAGTCGGACCGGTATCCGCCCACCTCTCGTTGAACATCGGCCCGCACCACGGCCTCAGGTGAGTAGATAATGCTCGTGGCTCGTCGGCTCTGCTTGGCGATCCACTCGGCCCCCGGCCAGATCGTCCAGCTTCGGGCGACCGTACGGGGCACCGGCAGCCGATCCTCGAACAGGAGCGGGTGGCCGTACACCAGACCGACTGTTGGCCACGTCTCCATCAACGAGACCGCCCGGCTCAGCGCTCCGGGAACCAGAAGGTCGTCCGCCGAAAGCAGCACAAGGTAATCGCCGGTGACCCGTTCTAACCCGTCGTTGTAGGTGGCGATGTGACCGAGGTTCCGTTCATGTTGAACGACCTGAACGCGGTCGTCGTGTGCGGCCAGCGCCGCGGCGACGCTGTCTGAGCCATCCGTCGAAGCGTCATCGACAACGATGACGTCCACGTCCACGTCAGTCTGGCCGACGCAGCTCTCAACGCAGCTGGGAAGGAACCTTCCGTAGTTGTAGCAGGGGACGACAATGCTGACGGTCGGCTTCGGTGAGTCGCCTCGCAGGGGCCGGGGCCGGCTGCGCCGTGCGCCGCTCATCGTCGCGCCCTGCGTGTCATGCATCGCATAGTGCGGTGAACCCCGCCGGACGTCCATCCTCCGGCCAGCCAGCTCGGCCTCACCCGAGCGGGTCCGAGTTCCTCAGGCCGCGGAACGCCACATGTACCGGCAGTCATCCGCGACCCAGCAGGTCACGGTAGGCGGTCAGAACGCTGTCCCGCTCATGCTCGGAGCTGTACCGCCCCAAGACGAAGGCAGATGCCTCCCTGCCGCGAGCCATGCACCAGTCACGATCTTCATCATTCGCGATGATCGCCTGCTCGGCGGCCCGGGCCACCTCCAACACGTCCCCCGTCTCGATCGGAGAGCTGAACCGCGGCAGCAGGAACTCGCGTCCGCCGAATCCGTGATAACCGACGACGTAGTTGCCACATGCCATCGCCTCGAGGGCTGGCAGCCCGAAGCCCTCCTGGTAGGAGAGATTCAGCACGATCTGGCTCGACCGCAGCGCGGCTGCGAACTCACGCTGGCTGAGCCCGTCGAGCGCTTGCGGACGCCATTCGCGCAAGGCGCGTCGGCTGTGAAGGAGGGAGAGCACCTGACGAGCATCGTCCCGACCGCGACGGGGGAAGTAGACGATGGTCCGCTCTCGCTCGGCGCTTCCAGGATGGAACAACCGAGGATCCACGCTGTTCCACACCCGTCGGATAGCGAGTTGCGGGTAGGCGTAGGTCATGAGTTCGGCACTGTGCTCGGAAACGACAATCATCCCCAGCAGACCGGTCGACGACCGGTAGTGCTCGGTGACCAGTTCCGGCTCCCGCTTCCAGGTGAGGTGGCCGCTCTGGTTGAGAACCAGGTGCCTGACCGTTCGGGGCAAGGACGCAACGAGGTCGGTATCAAGTTCCGACACGACGAGCACATCGCGCGGCCCGATTCCCACGCTGCGCGCATCAACAACGCGGGTGTTGTTCTCGAACCAGTCGCACCGGAAGCCCGGTCGCTGGTGCAGGACCGCCGACGAGATGCCTGCTTCGTTGAGCACATCCACGTGCCGATAGATGACGCGCAGCCCTCCTGCCGGACGGCGGAAGTCTGCGGCGAGGAAGTACACCGTCGGCAGCTCGCTGACCCGCCCTGACAGCGGGATGGTCGGCCGTGGGTAGCGATACCGCGCCGCGAGGCTCTCAGCCTGCCAGAAGATCCTTCTGGCCAGTTTCGATGGGCGCCCCCCTCCACCGCCCGTAGCAATCGGTCCTTGGCCTGCCGCCCTCATGGCACAGGTTGGCTGGTCAGATGCGCCCTGCGAGACCGAAGTCGGGGAGCGCCGAACACCCGGCCCAGCCTGTCGTCGGGCCTGGGCTGGGCCAACGGGCTACCACCACCCGATCCGGATTCAGACACGAGCGTCGTCCGCAAGAGGCGCCGCCGGGCGGCTACGACCGCCGAGGCCCAGGACTTGGGGCCACCGTGCGACCCAGCAGTAGGCGTTCACCACCTGGCTGATGACTCCCGGGCTTCGACCGTGTCCAGCCACGAACGGAGCCACGGCCGGGGCAACGAGCACCAGGTAGCTGCTTGCGCCGACGGCACCTCCTAACAGCAGTTGTGCCGGAGCCACCGCCACGGTACGAGCGCAGGCCGACGCGACGGCCGCAGCCAGCACCGCGGCGGCGAGAGGAGGCAGCAGCGCCCTGAGCAGCGCGGTCGTCTCCAGCTGAGTTGACCTACGGACCGCCAACAGGTACACGGGGAACACCACGACCGTGATCACCGCGATGTGTGCCATCGCGGCGCCCTCGATGCCGCCCAACCGGATCCCGACGGCCATGGCCGGCACCAGGCAGAGCACCCAGACGAGCTGGGTGACGAAGAGAAGTCGCGTGTGACCGAGGCCGGTCAGCACGTTCGCGAACAGCAGGCAGAGAACGAACAGAGCGCCGTACAGAGCCAGGATCGACAATGTCGGGGCCGCGGAGACCCACTTGCCTCCGTACACGGTATCGATCAACGCGTAGGACAGGACCAACGAGAGCGCCGCGATGGGGAAAGCGACCAGCGCCACCCCCCGAGTCGACTTGACGAGCGACTCGCCCAGGAGCCGTGGACTGCCTCGCAGCCTCGAGAAGGCTGGCATAGCGACATTGTTGATCACCGAGCCGAGCAAGGCTGTCGACCAGGACGCGACGTTGAACGCCAGCATGTAGATGCCGAGCTCGGTAGGGCCGAGGAGTCTGCTGATGAAGACGTAGTCGGCATTGAGCAAGACGTAGTTGAGCAGGTTGGCCCCGGTGAGCGGCAGACCGAATGCGAGAAGGGGCCGGATCCAGGCCCGGGAGACGCCTGGAGCGTAGCGCCGCGAGACCAGCACGGTCATGGTCAGACCCATCAGGAGCTGGCCGACCACCCGGGACCAGGCGAACGCGAGCGCTCCGTTGCCATCCGCCGCCATCAATACCAGGACAATGCTCGACGGGATGAAGCCGATCACGGTCGCAGCGAAGATGCTCCGCTGCTTGAAGTCCCGCGTCAACAAAGCCCCTGGTACAGCGAAGACACCGACGAGGAAGACCGTGATGGACATCACCCGGATGGCCCCCGCCGCCTCGGGGGAGCCAAGGGCGGTGGCCAGCTGATCGGCGAAGACAGCCATTGCCGACGCCAGGACCCCTGCGCTCAACAGCGAGATCGTTGCGACGGTTGGCGCGATCTCGTCGGGGTTCAAGTCCCCGCGTGGAAGCGCGGACGAGACACCCAACACGCCCATGCTCGACACGATGGCCTGCACGGTGAGAGCGACAGCGAAAACACCGAAGTCTCGTGGCGCAACGATTCGCGCGACCACCGCCATCACGGCGATGTTCGAGAACCTCAAGAAGAGGGTGCTCGCCCCGCTCCAGACCGCCGCGCGCCCGACCCGGCCGGCAAGGCCTTCGGCGGATCCGCCGCCGTCAGCAGCCAAAGTGGGCCGCCCGGATTCCGTGGTGTCACAGCGGTGCACCACCTGCCCGCTGACCACTGTCGCACCGCATGTCGAACCCCCAAGTCCGTGCCAACTGCCTCAGGAACACCTACCAGACTTGCGCCCATGAGCCCCGAGATCACCGACGCAGAACAAGGCTACGGCGACGTGGTGAACACCACATCCACCCAGTAGTTGGAGTTGTTGTACGTGCTCGTCGGGAACACCCCACCCGACCCATACCGATACACACTGCCCGCCGCCGTCAACGGCGAGTTCACAAACGGGGAGGAGAAGAACCCACC
>DATCDE010000107.1 GCA_036510875.1 Actinomycetes bacterium | reverse complement strand
CAACATCTCGAGCTGCTGCGGGATCTGATCCCATGACTGCCATGACCGTCCGTAGGCCAAGCGGCCGGAGACCGGTTGAGGCCCTCTTCGCCGATGGCGCCGATGGGGCCGATGTCCCGCCAGTTGTGCGACGCGCGGGATATCTCCTCGTGCTTGCGGTCTGGACCCTGCCTCTCCTTACCCCGGCCGGCCCGGGGAACACCGGAATTGTGGACGTCACCATCGGTGCGGCGATTCTCATGACCATGTTCTGGCTCCACCGCACCGGAGCCAGAGCGATCGTTCCCTACTCACTGGGGATGGGCATCCTGATGACCGCCGGGCTGATCGCCGCGGTCCACCACAGTGCCGCATACTCGGGCCTCGCGATCCTGCAGGACCTGTTCATGCTGTTGTGGGGGGCCGCCGTCGCGAACGCGGTGCGGAACCCATGGCTGTTGCGGGTCTTTCTCAGGGCCTGGTGCTGGAGCGGGATCGCCTGGGCATCCGTCCTGGTCTTCGGCCGACTGGCCGGGATCAACGCCCTGGCCGGCGTCACGTCAGCGAACGGCGGCCGCGCTGCACTGACCTTCCACGACCCCAACCTGGCAGCCAACTACCTGCTGTGCGCTCTGATGGTCCTGCTCGCGACACGGGCAATCCAGCGGCGTTGGATCCGGTTCCTTGGCGTGGCCGTCATCCTGACCGCGACGTTCTTCACAGGCTCCAACGGGGCAATGGTCGGGCTGGTCATCGGCCTGAGCGTGGCCACCGTGACCCGGATCCTCAAGACCCACGGTCCGGTCTCCGCCATCGCGGTCGTGGCTTTCCTGGTGCTGCTGGTGGGTGTCGCGGGACCGCACGTCGACCCGTCTGCCCTCCAGCAGAAGGCCGCGGGAAGTGTCCCGCTGCTCGCGGACTCGGTGGGTCGCACTGACTCGTCAGGCAGCGAGCGCGAGATTCTGTTCTCAGAAGGCCTGCGCTTGTTCAACACCGGAGACCTCATCGGCGTGGCGCCGGGGCGAACCAAGCACACGCTGGCTAACGCGGGGGCGTCGTACGTCAAGGAGGCGCACAACGACTACATGGGAACTCTGGTGGAACGGGGGGTGCTCGGCGGCATCGGCCTCATCGTCCTGATCGCGGCTGCCGGCGTACGCCTGACGCGAGTGACGTTCCGGCCCCTTCGCCCGAACGTGGCAGCGCTGGTCCCCAAACCGGAGTACCTGCTCGGGTTGGCGTTCGCGCTCCTGGCCTCAGGCTTCTTCTACGAGGTTCTCCACTTCCGGCACCTGTGGGCCTTCCTCGGGCTTGTCGCCGGGCTCGACATGCTGAGGGGTCGTCAATGGCTGCGCTGACGCAGGCCGTGAGGGCAGGATTACGGGGCCAGGGACGTCGCGGCCTTCCGGGGCGCGCCGTGGTGGACAACATGGGCAGCCGGATCGTCGCGATCGCGGCCGTCACCGCTGTCACCGTCCTCGTCGCGCGTTCGGGCGGACCCAGTGACGTGGGCGTGCTGGCGCTCCTACGGGTTCTCCCCGGCCTGGCGGGCGTCCTTGCTGCCTGCGGGCTGCCCACCGCCATGGGCTACTTCATCGCGGGACCAGACCGCGACCACCCCCGGCTGTGGCCGACCCTCATCGCGGTCATGGTCGCCGGTGGTCTGGCCGGGACCCTCCTGTGGTTCGCCCTGGCACCCATGATCCAGCGGTTCATCATCTCGTCCACGACCGTTGCGGTCGTGGCCGCCGCCGGCATCACCGTCTTCACCCAGCTCCCGGTCTCGGTGGCCAAGTCGAGCCTTCAGGCGCTTGACGATCTCCGTGGCTCCAACCTGGTCACGGCCGGCGAAGAGGTCGCGTTCCTGCCGCCCTACCTTGCCGGGTACGTGGCCGGGATGCGGGGACCCTGGCTCATCGTCTTCTCGTTGCTGGTGGCAGACATCATGGTGGCGGTCCCTGCGTGGGTCCGCATGTCACGACGGGTCCGCAAAACCGGGTTGCGGATGTCCGGCCGCGCTGATCTGGGACTCGCGCGCCGAGTGGTTCTGTTCGGCACGCGCAGCCAGGTGGGCGGGGTGATGGGGCTCCTGAACCTGCGCTTCGACTTCGTGGTCCTGGGGGTCATGGCCGGGCCCGCTGCCGTGGGCACCTACGCCGTCGCCTCGAAGTACGCCGAGCTGCTGCGCCTGCCGGCGCTTGCCGTCACCTGGGTGGCCTACCCGAGAGTGGCACGGATGGGCGCGTCGAGCTTCGGGCGTCGAGCCCGCCGGCTGACGGCACCGCTGCTGGCCTTCGGACTTCTTTCGGCCGCGGTCCTATCCCTGCTGGCGTTCCCGCTCTTCCCATGGGTGTTCGGCGAGGAGTTCCGGGCCGCGATCTGGCCCGCGGTCATCATCTTGGGCGGGCTGGTCGTCGAACCTGCCGCCGGTTTCGGCAGTGCCTTCCTGCTGGGCTCAGGGCGACCGGGGCTCAACTCGATGCTGCTGGGCACCGGACTGGTCGTCACCCTGGTGCTGGACCTGCTGCTGATCCCCGGCCACGCCGCGGTGGGGGCCGCGTGGGCGTCTGCTGCGGCCTATCTGTCGACCGATGTGCTGCTCGTTCTTGCGATGTGGCGGATGACAAGGAACCAGACATGAAGAACGAGCTCGCCCGCACGGGGGCGACTGCCGCGCTGGTCTGCACCCTGCTTGTGCTGTCCGGCTGCCAGTCCGGCGGGAGTGCGGCGAGACCGCGGGCGTCGGGCCCCGCACCCACGGCAACGCCGCGCGCCCAGTACATCGACCTGGCCGACAGGATCGCGGCACGGAAGACGGCCGTCTGGGTTGAGGCGGACCTGGTCAAGGCGTGGCAGAAGGGAGGGCAGCGATATGACGACGTCCTCAACATCGCGGTGAAGCTCGCCAGCCGTCCCGGAGTGGTCGGCATCAAGATCGCCGACGAGCTGGGGTACTACGACGGCATCGACACCCCCCAGCAGGCGGGCGAGTTCCTGGCGCAGGCCTCGCGCGATATCCGGTCCCGCCTGCCCCGCACCAAGATCCTGGTCGACATGATCGTGCCGCAGCTCGGGTGCCTCGCCTGGGTGGACAAACCGGCGACGGAGTCCGAACGGAGCGCCTGCGCCACCTCGGCGGGCGAAGCCAGCCCCGCAGCCACGATCGCCGCGGTCGACGGCTATCTCACGTCCAAGACCATTGACGTGATCGACCTCAGCACCGGACTTCGGGACACGGCGGAATACAGCACCTGGAAGACCACCCCGGACGAGGCCATGCGCGCTGCCTGGATCGAGGCCATCCGGCGTCACTGGGGCACCCTGGTCACTCTCCAGGCACGCAAGGCGATGGCTCACCCGGGGTCCTACACAGGCGGCGCCGCGCAGGCTGAGCAGGAGCTACGGACCTACATCGACATCCCGCTGGCCAACGGCGCCAGAGCCGTTGACATCTGGACTTGGAGCCAGCCGTACAAGGGAACGACCTACCGGCTCTTCGACCCGGGGCTGCGGAGCAACCCGCTCATCGCCGGGCTGGCCCGGCGTCGCGCGGCGGGTGACCACCTGTTCACGCACATGACACCATCGTCGCTGGAGACCAGTCCCGAAGCCGACGTCGCTGCCGCCACCGCCATCTTCACCAGTGTCTTCGTCGCGGCGGGTGCAGGGTGAGAGCCTGGGCGAGGCCGTCGATGGCCGCACGGGTGCCCGCGGTGACTGCGCGGCATACCGCCACGGGCATCGGGCGGCGGACCCTAGACGTCCTGGTGGCCGCGACCGGGCTGGCACTTCTGATGCCCCTGCTCGTCGTCATCGCTCTGGCCATCAAGGTAAGCAGCGAGGGGTCGTTCCTGTTCCGGCAGGTTCGACTGAAGGAGGGCCGGCGCGAGTTCACGATCCTGAAGTTCCGGACGATGCGATCCACCCAGAGCGGCCCGGAGATCACGGCGAACTGCGACAAGCGGATCACCGCAATAGGAGCCTTCCTGCGGCGTAGCCATATCGACGAGCTGCCACAGCTGGTGAACGTCCTTCGCGGCGACATGACCCTCGTAGGACCCCGCCCCGAGACGCCTGCGCTGGCTGCCCGCTACCCGCCCGAGTGCCAATGGGTGCTTGAACACAGGCCGGGACTCACGGGGCCGACACAGGTGCGGTCGCTGGAGCTCAACAACATCCCTGTTGACGTGGCCGACACCGAGCAGTGGTACCTGAAGCACCTAGTTCCGCAACGAGTCGAAATGGACGCGACCTATCTGGATCACCCCACCCTCACGGCTACCCTGCGTGTCCTC